>CATJWG010000151.1 GCA_949744165.1 uncultured Eubacteriales bacterium
ACCCGGCCCTGAGCGGGACTGGGGCTTTCGCCCTTTTCGGGGGGTCCGCTGGGCTTTGCCCCGCCGCACGGTAACCCGGCCCTGAGCGGGACTGGGGTTTTCACCCTTTTCGAAAGTCGATAAGCTCATCCAGAGACCGGCCGTACAAAACCGCCAGCTTTTTTGACTGCCGGATGTCCGGCAGCGTCTCGTCTTTCTCCCATTTTGATATTCTCTGCCGGCTGACGCCCAGCTTCCCGGCAACCGCCTTCTGCTACAGGCTCCTGCTCTTTCTCGCTTCAAACAGGCTGTTTCCCAGGCTCATATTATTTCCTCCCTGTAATTGATGTACGTCAATTATAGCTTTTTTCGCGGAAAAAACCAGCAAAAAAGCCTTGCAGTTTCGCCCGTATTGCTTACATTCCGCCGCGGATGCTTCGGGGCTTGACAATTCCACTTATATACGCTATAATATCGAACATTATACTCACCGTATAAAAATATTCGTCACCGGAGAACACTTGGCCGCAGCCATGTTGTTGAGAAGGTGTCGGGTGCGCCCGGTTAAGCTTTGAGCTGAGCTCAGAGCCATGCCGGGCGTACTATTGTTATGTCTTGGTCCCGTCACGGGAAGATATATATCCCGCCGCGTCCCCTCTCAGGCGCGCGGGACGACTAATGTGGATTGGAGGTTAATATGAAAATCCAGCTTTCAGACAGCTTTGACTATAAAAAGCTTCTGCGTTTTTCCCTGCCGTCTATAATCATGATGATTTTTACGTCGATATACGGCGTGGTGGACGGCTTCTTTGTCTCAAACTTCGTCGGCAAAACGCCCTTTGCGGCCGTGAACCTTATCATGCCGTTTCTGATGATACTCGGCACACTCGGCTTCATGTTCGGCGCGGGCGGCAGCGCACTCATAGCCAAGACGCTCGGCGAAGGAGACGCAAAAAAGGCGAACGAATACTTTTCTCTGTTCGTCTATGTTCCCGCCATACTAAGCGTGGTCATGGCCGCGGCGGCGTATGTTTTCATGCCGGACGTGGCGCGGCTGCTCGGCGCAGAGGGTGAGATGCTGAGCAACTGCGTGCTCTACGGGCGGATAATCATTCTCTCGCTGCCCGCGCTCAACCTTGAGTTCGCTTTCTGCACGTTCTTCATTACGGCCGCGCGCCCGCAGCTCTCGCTGGCCGTATCCGTGGCCGCGGGCATGACAAACATGGTGCTTGACGCGCTGTTTGTGGCGGTGTTCCGCTTCGGCCTCGCCGGCGCCGCGGCCGCCACGGCCATGAGCCAGCTTGTCGGCGGTGTGCTGCCGCTGATTTATTTCGCGCGGCGCAACTCCAGCCTGCTGCGTCTTGGCAAAACCCGCTTTGACGGCCGCGCGCTGCTCAAGGTCTGCGCCAACGGCTCGAGCGAGCTTATGTCGAACATATCCATGTCTCTTGTGAATATGCTCTACAACATGCAGCTTATAAAATATGCCGGAGAGGACGGCGTTGCGGCCTACGGCGTGCTCATGTACGTCAACCTCATTTTCCTGTCCGCCTTTATTGGCTACTCCAACGGAACCGCGCCTGTGGTCAGTTTCCATTTTGGCGCGAAAAACCATGCGGAGCTGCACGGCCTGCTTCACAAGGGGCTGAGAATAATCGCGGTATTTTCCGTGTGCATGGTTGCGGCCGCCTACGCTCTTTCCATACCCTTGGCAAGGATTTTTGTCAGCTATGACGCGCAGCTTTTGGAGCTTACCGTTCGGGCATTCCACATCTTCTCGCTTTCGTTCCTGTTCTCGGGCATGGCAATTTACGGCTCGTGCTTTTTTACTGCGCTCAACGACGGATTGACCTCGGCGCTGATATCCTTCCTGCGTACTCTGGTGTTCCAGATTGCGGCGGTGCTTCTGCTTCCTCTGGTATGGGGAATTGACGGCATCTGGGCCTCTATAGTTGTGGCTGAGGCAGTAGCCGCCAGCTTTGCGGCCCTGTTTCTTATGATGAAAAGGGGGAAATACCACTATTGAGGATATAGTAAAAACATCTCTGCCCTATGCATCGCTAAATTCACAACGAAACGTATTAAGAAGCTGTCAGCGACTTTGCCGCTGACAGCTTCTTTCCCACAAACGGAGCTCACTTGCTCCCCTTGTACTTTATGCGCGTGGCGATGCCTCCGCGAATATGTCGCTCAGCCTTGTTGACTTCCAATATCTCCTTGACACGGAGAAACAAGGGCCTGTTTATCAGTTCAAGACGCTCGGTAAGGTCTTTATGTACGGTGGACTTGCTTACCCCAAAATGTTTGGCGGCTGCCCTGACGGTAGTTTTATTCTCAAGTATGTACTCCGCAAGCTCAACGGCACGCCGTTCAATATCGGATTTCAAATGCACCACTCCAAACCATAATACTGCTAAACTATATGCGCCTTTATGGTGCAAAATGAACGCGGGACACGCCGTTGAGCGTGTCCCGCGTTCATTATTTTGCGGTGGACAACTTAAAAACGGCTCAGGGACCGGCGGACGCGGCCGTTTCTCCTGCCGGCGGCGCGCTTTTTTCTCCTGCGGACGAGAGCCCGCACGGCAAAAACGGCAAGGGCAAGCAGGATTAAAACCGCAGCCGCGGCGACGAGCGTGAATTTATTGGGATTTTTCAGCAGTTTGTCCGGCCGCCAGCTCGCTGTCACCAGCTTGCGTCCGTCGGGTGCGGCATATTTCGCCTCCACCTCGCCGCCCATGGACTGGAGATAGGATGCGATGGCATACCACTCCTTAATCTCGTTTCCCCGCTCGTCGTGGACTATGTAGTCCTCTAAACGGTCCATATCGATAGGCGCGCCGTCCGCGTCTCTGGCCGTGATGGTCAGTAGTCCGAAGGAGGAACTCTCCGCCGCGCCGAGCATCTGGCCGCAGTACAGGCCCGTAACCACTCTGTAAAGACGTTCGTCGTCTATATCCTCCCGCACGCCGCCGTCACGAATGAGCACGGCGCTTGAGGTCTTATTGAAAAACATCCGGTTGGTATTATACTCCGCGGCGGCTCCGGAGTAGTACAGCCGCGCCGCTCCCATGAGCTCGGAGACCGAAGCATCCACCTCAATGGCGTTTTTTACATCCGCGCCTGTGAGATAAACCGCTATCAGAGGATAGCCCGGAACTCCGTCCGCGCCAATGCCCAGGGATGCAGCATTGAACACATCGGACACGGTGACGTCCCCAACGGCAAAGGATTCGCGGATTACTCCCGACGCGGTGAGTGCCAGGTCCACTCTCTCGCCCGTGGCCTCCTCCACCGCCCATTTGTAAGCATCGGACAGCAGGCTGCCGAGATTGGAATCGTGGCGCGTAGCGTACACCTCGTCCACACTGTCGAAGGTGTAGGGGTTATAGGCCAGCACCTGGTCAAAGCTCAGGCCGAAACGGCGGAGGTAGTTTTCGTCCACCTCTTTTTTGTACCCGTCAACCAGGGCGGCGATGTCAGGGTCGTCCGCAAAACTGCCGTCAATGGGGATGAGGCGGTAATCTGACAGAACGGTGTCGCCGTTTGGCTTATAGCCCATGGTGACGACGCCAAGATTTTTGGAATACTCTCCTGCCGAGACTATCCATGTGCCGTTTACCTCAACCGGCTGGGTCAGAGTGCTGTGGGTGTGGCCGGAGACGATGAGGTGTATCCCTTTGACCTTCCGCGCCAGCTCATAGTCCTCGCCCTTGCCGTCTGAATCCGTGCCCGAGTGGGACAGGCAGACAACCAGAGGCTGCATTCCGTTTTTCTCCCAGCACTCGGCTTTTGCGGCGTCCACCGCACGCCGGGTCTTTTCAAATCGGTCGTGCAGTATCATTCCGGACATGGGCGCGCACTCGTCAGAGTCAACACCCATGATGCCGACTATGGCATACCATATCCCGCCGCGCTCAAGCAGGATATAATCGGACACTCCGCAGCGTGAGAAAGCGTCCCAGACCGCCTGTGCATCGTCATTGAAGCCGGCCTCGCCGGGCAGCGGCGGCAGATAGTTGGCCTCGACAATCGCAGGCAGACGGTCTCCGCTGTCTACAGCGGCATTAAGCATGGAAGCCAGACCCACAGCGCGGTAGTCGTACTCATGGTTGCCAAAGGTGATCGCGTCGTAACCCAGCGCACCCATTACGCGCAGCTCAGACGCTGTTTCGGCATATGCTGTCTGAAACAGCGAGCCCATGGAAAAATCGCCGCCGTCCACCAAAATTGCGTCGGGGTGCTCCGACTTCACGGAGTTAATCGCGGTTTTCAGGCGCGCGTAGCCGCCGTACTCCACTCCCGTCTCGTCGGTAGCGGGCAGAAAGTGGGAGTGCATGTCGTGGGTGAACATAATGGTAGACTGCATTGTCGGCGCGTCTGCCAACACGGGGGCAGACGCGCACAGAGCAAGCAGCATGGCAAGGCACAGGGCAAGAATCCGGCGGGTGAGCTTCATGTGGTGGTCCCTCCTCGGTAGCTTTGCCCCTATTTTGCCACAGCTTCTCCAAAATGGCAAGAAAAAGCCGGTCCGGGAAATTTTCGGACCGGCTTTGAATTCTTGTTGCAGATGTTGCTGCTATTTTTCGGGGCAGTGGGCCTATGTGTAGAAAAAGAATTTTCCTTCCTCTGGTCTTACTTTCCGCGAAGCATCCTGATTACCTGTCCGGGCTTTGGCACGTCGCCCTTGTACAGGGCCATGAGCGTATACACCTTCCCTGCCAGCAGCACCGCAAGGCCGCAAAGAAGCAGCGTCAGCAGCAGGCTCACCGCGCCCATAGCCGGCGTCACATTGCCGAGGAGCAGGCGGCTGGGCGTTACGAGTATTGCTGTAAACGGCACCGCATCGAGCCAGCTGAAGCCCTCCGTGCCGCTCAGCCCCGCATACAGCGCGCAGAAAAAGCTGACGACAAGTATAAGCGTAAAGAGCATGTTCGCCGATTGCAGGTCCTCCGGCTTGCCGGCCAGCGAGCCGCCCACGGCCGCAAGCGTGCAGTACAGGAGAAAGCCCGCCAGCAATATCAGCACAGCCAGCACACAGCCCGCGGGGGACAGCAGGCCCGACACACCGGCAAACGCACGGAACAGCTGTATCAGCAGCATATCGGTGTTGGGGTTAAGCACGTACACCAGCGCCGTGCCCGCGCCAAAGCCGGCGGCGAGCGAGACAATGAACAGCAGCACCTGCACCGCGCTGGCAGTCCACAGCGCCAGCACCTTGCCCAGCACCATTGCCTCGGGCCGTACCGAGATGAGAAATGTATCCATAAGCTTAGATGTTTTTTCCATGATAACGCAGTTGCCTACGCTCTGACCGTAGAACAGCACAAGGAAATAGATTGCCATTATATTTGCGTAGGGCAGAAGCATCCCAAGTATTCCGCGCATATCCGCCATGGGGTCGTAATCCTCTCCCTCTTCAGGCTCCGGTTCGGGCTGCGCCGGCGCCGGCTCGGACTCTGCTCCAAGAGCGGCGTAGGCACACATCTGCAAAGTCTCCGCCAGACGCTCGGCCTGTCTGTTTGTCAGCTCCGAGCCCTCAGGCAGAACAAACTCGAGCTGCCAGTCACCGCCGCTTTCGCTCACGCTAAGAGCCAGCGCGTCCGGCTCAGCCGAGGCCATGGACACGGCAGCGGCCGTACTCTCGCATGGCAGGAAACTGACGTTTTCCGCGCCGTCAGCTCCCCAGACGGTGAACGCAGCAAACACCGCTTCAAATTCCTCCTCGCCGCAGACGTAATAGACACGGCAGGGCACGAGCGCTT
This sequence comes from uncultured Eubacteriales bacterium, assembly GCA_949744165.1. GTDB lineage: Bacteria > Bacillota > Clostridia > Oscillospirales > Oscillospiraceae > JAMPGF01. Next base: position 5,745 of record CATJWG010000151.1, read on the forward strand.
CCGGTGTCTCCGGCTCTCCAGTCCCACTGAAATACTCCACGCAGGGCATTACCACGCACGGCAGCAGAAACAGCAGCGCGCATACAACCGCGCAGGTGGTTCTCCAGCCGCGCGAGCCGAGCTGACGGCTGAATGTGAATGCAAAGACAGTCTTAAAATCGCGCATGTTACACAGCCTCCTTTCCGCCGCCGCGCGCCATACGCAGCATCTGCCACAGTCTGACGCGGCCGCCGCGGTAAATGAGCAGACCTGCGTAGATTCTCGCGCACAGCAGGGCCAGCAGCGCCACGCACACGGCCTGTATCGCCCAGGAAAGGCACAGCAGAGGCAGGCTCAGCGCACCCACTGCATACTGCGCCGGCGCGCAGAAAACGCTCAGCACCGGCACAAGCGAGCACACCGTGCTCATCGGTCCGCCGAAGGCTCCGGCCACAACCGAGACAAAATAGGCCAGCATTATAAGCACTGTGCAGCCGCCCGCTGCCCCCTGCACGTCCTCGGTGGCCGAGCAGGCCGCGCCGAACAGCCCCGCGGCTATGGCAAAGGTGAAGTAGCCCAGCAGCAGCGACACAAGCGCGGCAATCACCGTGCCCGCTCTGATGTTCTTAAGCAGGGACACTCCGTCAGCTCCCGCGAAAAAGGAGACAGAGCTGTTCAGGAAAACCGACGACAGGACGTTCGACAGCACAAAGCAAAGCGCGACGAGCGCAAAGGCCATTAGCATGTACAGCATCACGGACAGTATCTTCCCCACAATAAGAGCCAGTGGCTTTACGCTGACCATAAGCAGCTCAACAAGCTTGGAGGTTTTCTCCTCGGCCACCGCGCCGGTTATATAGCTTACCGACATAATACTGACCATCATCACCAAAATTGAGTACACAAGCTGCACGAAGTAGCTGTCTGCGCCCTTCTCGCGGCCGTCAATGTGCTCGCTGTGGCTGACGACGCTGTAGCTTACGCTCAAATGCTCCCCATCCTGCGCCGGCGCGGCGTATTCATAGTCCGGCTCAGGCGCCGGAACGGAGCCGGAGGAAAACACAGACGCAGCCGGCACGCTCACAAGCGCAAGGAGCATGAAAACCGCCAGCGAGATTATGTTGCCCTTAGCCTTTAAAAGCTGAATAAAAGAAAAGCTCAGCACGTGCCCTAAACCGCTGAGGTTTTGCTTAAGCCGGCTCATGGACTTCACCAACCTTTTCCACAAATATCTCGTGCAGCGAGGGCTCGCGCAGGTCAAAGCATATCACCGGCACGCCCGCGCGCGTGAGCAGGCCGAGCAGGAAGTTGGCCTGCTCCTCGCCGCTGACCTTAAGGCGGTACTCGTACTCCTTACGGGAGAGAAGGCGCGCGCCCGACTGGCGAATCTGCTCGTCCGCCTCCCGTTCCGTTTTCAGATAGAGGTTGACGCGGCCGTAGCTCTTTTTTATCTCGCTCAGGTGGCCCTGCAAAACGGCTTTTGAGCGGTCGAGTATGGTTATGTCGGTGCAGAACTCCTCCACTGTGGCCATCTGGTGGCTGGACATTATCAAATACTTGCCCGCGTCAATCTCCTCACGGATTATCGTTTTGAACAAATCCGTATTCACGGGGTCAAGGCCGGAGAGCGGCTCGTCAAGAATTATCAGCTCAGGGTCGGAGATAAGCGCGGTAATGAACTGAATTTTCTGCTGGTTACCCTTGGAAAGCTGGTCGGCCAGCTTCGGCCGTGGCTTTTTCACTCGGGCGCGGCGTGCTCCGGCCGACGACTGCGCTGCAGCCTTTTCAGGATAGAGGTATTCCTCCACCTCCAGCCGCTCAGCCCAGCGAGCTATGCGGCGCTTCGCCTCAGCCTTTGGTACGCCGCGCAGGGCGGCAAAGTATATAAGCTGGTCCATCAGGCCGTACTTCGGATACAGTCCGCGCTCCTCGGCTAAGTAGCCAACGTTGCACTCCCCGACGTTCAGTTCGCCGCCATTCCACAGCACCTCGCCGCCGTCGCGCGCGAGCATACCCAATATCATGCGTATGGATGTGGTTTTCCCCGCTCCGTTGGTGCCCAAAAGGGCGTAAACCCCAGGACGGGGCATTTCAAAGCTGAGGGAATCGACAACAACCCTGTCGCCGTATTTTTTCCTCAGATTGGATACAATAAGGCTCATAATTTTTCTCCATAAAAATACATTTTTCGCCGTTCGGCAGAAATAAATTATACCACCAGCATTACATTTATTCACAGCAATGCTGAAAAGTTCAGTTTATTTAAGATTTTGCCTCAGTCTACCTCCCGTCTTATTTTTTGCCGATGACTGCAAACCGTCTCAACGGTGAAATCCGCGGGGGAGCGGACTGCTCCGCGCCCCCGCGGACCCTGCCTGTTGAGATAATAAAAGCGCGGCGCAGGAAGCTTTTCCTACACCGCGCATAAGCACACAGGCTCATCGCACGTTCCCCTTGAAAATTACGGGGGACGTGATATAATGAGCTTGGCGCAATATTATTGCTGTGTGGGAGCCTCTATCTCCTGCATAGGGGCATGAGAGATTGCCGTCTCTCATGCCCTGCCTTTTATTATCCCGGCAAGGCCATTATATACTTTTCGACAGGCTAATGCAAGATTTATTTCCAATTATATCGTTTATCGGGGCCTTTTCCGGCGTGGGACTGGATGGCCCCGTTTATTTATGATTTAACAAGGAAAAACACGCGACAAATGGCGGGCAGTATGATATGATAATAAATATAGTCAGCATATAAAAACTCATAATGGAGGTTAAAGCGATGGTTAAAGTCAAAGACCTGCGTACGGCGTTGGAGCGCCTGGCCGAAATACCGGGCCAGCTTGTGGAGACGAACGTCGAGGCTGACCCGCACGCCGAGATATCCGGCGTATACCGCTATGTCGGCGCGGGCGGCACCGTGATGCGCCCCACCAGGGAGGGACCCGCGATGATATTCAACAACGTCAAGGGGCACCCCGACGCACGCGTGGCCATAGGCCTGCTCGCCAGCCGCCGCCGTGTGGGCTACCTGCTCGACGAGGCGCCCGAGAGACTGGGCTTCAAGCTCATGGAGGCCGTGTCAAACCCCATAGAGCCTGTGGAGATACCGCAGTCCGAAGCCAAGTGTCAGGAAATAGTGCATCTTTCCACCGACCCCGACTTTGACGTGCGCAAGCTTGTCCCCGCGCCGACGAACACCGAGGAGGACGCAGGTCCCTACATTACCATGGGCCTGTGCTACGCCACCGACCCCGAGACGGGCGAGAAGGACGTTACCATTCACCGCCTCTGCCTTCAGGGAAAGGACATTATCTCCATGTACTTCGTTCCCGGCGGGCGGCACCTGGATATTTTCCGTGAAAAATACGCGAAAATGGGAAAGCCCATGCCGATATCCGTCTCCATAGGCGTGGACCCCGCGATATGTATCGCCTCCTGCTTTGAGTCTCCAACCACTCCGCTGGGCTACAACGAGCTGGCCTGCGCCGGCGGCCTGCGCGGCGAGCCGGTGGAGCTGACGCGCTGCAAGACCATAGACGAGCTGTGCATAGCCAACGCCGAGTACGTCGTCGAGTGCGAGCTGGCACCGGGCGAATTTATCCGCGAGGACATAAACACGAACACGGGAAAAGCAATGCCGGAGTTTCCCGGCTACATCGGCGCGGCGCTGCCTGAGGTGCCGGTTTTGAAGGTCAAGGCTGTGACCACGCGCAAAAGCCCCATCATGCAGACAGTTATAGGCCCCAGCGAGGAGCATGTGAGCATGGCCGGACTGCCCACGGAGGCGAGCATCCTGCTCATGGAGCGCCGTGCGCTCAACGACTTCGTGCAGAACGTCTACTGCGCCCCCTTCGGCGGAGGCAAGTATGCGGCCGTGATACAGGTCAAAAAGTCCGCGCCCATTGACGAGGGCAAGCAGAGGCAGGCTGCGCTTCTGGCTTTCTCCGCCTTCCGCGAGCTCAAGCACGTATTTTTAGTGGACGAGGACGTGGATTTGTTCGATGTAAACGACGTTATCTGGGCCATGACCACGCGCTTTCAGGCAGACGTGGACCTGATACCCATCCCCGGCGTGCGCCTGCATCCACTCGAGCCGTCGAGCGCCCCCGCATATTCGCCGAGTATACGCCACCACGGCATCGCCTGCAAGGCTATCTTTGACTGCACCGTACCCTTTGAGCAGAAGGACCGCTTCAAGCGCTGTGTGTTCAAGGACCTTGACCCTGCCAAGTGGGTTCCCGAGCTGTTTTAAATTTGCTTTTAGATTATGCTGAGTCTGGGATTTAAGCACGGTAACAGTGCTGCATAGTTAGCCGAGGAAGCTTATTAGCGAGTGCTCGAGCTCGGCGAGGCAGGTCTCGCAGTTTTTTAGCAGGGTCTCAAGCTCGCTGGGGGTAGGCGCGTCGATGTGTACACCGGCGCTAACGCTCACGGTGCAATGAAGCGCTCTTGACAGGCGTTTGGCCGCGGCGGCGGAAACTCGGTCGTCGCGGTGGGTATGCACCGTCACCGTGCTGACCGTGGCGGAGTCCCTCTCCGGCTCGTAGACGGCAAGCGACACCGCGCCTATGTGTCCATGCGAGCCGCCGCATACGCTCACGTTCAGGTCCGAACCGCAAAAAAAGGCACTGGCGTAAACGTGATACCGCGTCCCCGCGCCGGTCTCGGCAAAAAATGTGTTCATGTCATATTCCTCCGCAGATAAAAGCTCTGCGTAAATTATAACCCCGCGGCCTCACAAAGGCAACAGCGGGGAGAGTGGAGGCACAGTATGAAGCTGATAGTGGGCGTATCCGGCGCCAGCGGCGTTGTCATGAGCCGCACGCTCCTTGGCACACTGAACCGTGCCGGCTGCGAGACGCACCTGGTGCTTACAGACGCGGCGAGGCGTACTTGGGAGCTGGAGACGGAAAGCCCCATAGACGGTCTGCTGTCAATGGCTGACAGAGTTTACGGCTCGCATGATATGGCTGCGCTCATCTCAAGCGGCTCGTTCGTCACTGACGGCATGATAATCCTCCCGTGCAGCATGAAAACGCTCGCGGGCATAGTCTCGGGCTACACGGACAACCTGCTACTGCGCGCGGCCGACGTGTGCCTGAAGGAAAACCGCCGCGTGGTGCTATGCCCGCGCGAAATGCCGCTGGGACAGGTCCACCTGCGCAACCTTCTCGCCGCCGCAGAGCTTGGCTGCGCAGTGGTTCCGCCGATGCTGACTTTCTACAACGCGCCGCAGACCGTACAGGAGCAGATAAACCACGTCGTCGGTAAGGTGCTGCTGCAATTCGGGATAGTGAGCGGGGATTTTGTGCCCTGGGAAGGGTAAGGCAAAAGCCGCAGCTGGTATAGCTGCGGCTTTTCTCAGCGTGTCGAACAGGCGGCACAGCCGCTTGTTCGATTATTTTTTATGGCACTGTCCGCTCATGGCGCAGCTTGAGCAGCCGCAGCCGCAGGAGGACTTGCCCTGCTTTTTGTCCTTCACCAGAGAGCGCACTGCCAGCGCCGCGAGTATGATTACTACGGAGCACACGGCAATCGTGCCCCAATTGGCAGAAATCCATCCAAGCATGTCTTACACCTTCACAGTTTCGCTCGGCTTGCCGGACTCTCTGTAGGGCCGAACAAGCATATACACGATAAAGGAAACGCAGGCCAGCGCACAGATAAGTCCGGCAATGTTTACCGTTCCGGTAAACATCAGGCCGAGCTGATAAATGATAAGCGACACGGCATAAGCGAACACGCACTGATACCCTATTGCGAACAGGGTCCACTTCGGGCTGTTCATTTCCCGTTTTATTGCGCCAATAGCGGCGAAGCAGGGGGCGCACAGCAGGTTGAACGTCAGGAACGAATAGCCTGCCAAGGCAGTCATACCCTCAAAATCGAGCACACCGAATACACCGACGACCTCTTCTTTTGCCACCAGGCCCATAATCGTCGCAATCGTGGCCTTGATACTGCCAAAGCCAAGGGGTGAGAAAATCCAGCATATCGCGCCGCCGACAGCACCCAGCACACTGTTCTCAAGCTCCATATCGGTGTTAAAGCCAAAGCTCCCGTCCACGCTGCCGAATTTCGAGCCGGCCCAGATTATGATTGTCGCAAGCAGTATTATCGTGCCGGCCTTCTTGATAAAAGACCAGCCGCGCTCCCACATGCTGCGCAGCACGTTCGACACGGTGGGCCAGTGGTAGGCCGGCAGCTCCATGACGAAGGGTGAGGGCTCGCCAGCAAAAGGCTTTGTCTTTTTCAGTATCAGGCCGGACACAACTATCGCGGCCATACCGAGGAAATAACAGCTTGGCGCAATCCAAGGCGACCCGTCAAACAGCGCGGCGGTGATAAGCGCGATTATGGGCAATTTCGCTCCGCAGGGGATAAAGGTGGTTGTCATTATGGTCATACGTCTGTCTCGCTCGTTTTCAATCGTGCGTGAGGCCATGATGCCGGGCACACCGCAGCCGGTGCCGATAAGCACAGGAATGAAGGATTTTCCGGACAGACCGAACTTGCGGAATATACGGTCCATGACAAAAGCAATACGCGCCATATAGCCGCAGGCTTCAAGAAATGCCAGGAAAATGAACAGCACCAGCATCTGCGGCACGAAGCCGAGCACTGCGCCGACACCACCGATGATACCGTCTACAATAAGGCTCCTGAGCCAAACTGCACAGCCGGCAGCTTCCAATCCGCGCTCGGCAAGCGCGGGGATGCCTGGGACCCATACTCCGTAGTCCGATGTATCGGGTGCACCCTCCATTGACACGGCAATCATTTCGCTTATCCCGAAGCCCTGTTCGTTAAGGGAGTCGGCATAGTTGCCAAGGCTCTCCTCAAAGCCAAAAAAATCATTGTTCTCGACAGCGTCGAGAATATCCTGCGCGCCAGTGGCGCCTGTGTCCACCGCCGCTTTTAAGGTTCCAACAAGCTCATCAGTCCACACATTTTCAGCCGCGTAGTCTACCGCTGCCTGCTCATACTCGCTGACGCCTATCCCGAACAGATGCCAGCCGTCGCCAAACAGCCCGCCGTTGGTCCAGTCAGTCACCCACGTGCCGACAGTGGTTACGGAGACAAAGTAAACCACAAACATGATAGCCGCAAAGATAGGCAGCGCCAGGAATCGGTTGGTTACAACGCGATCAATCTTGTCCGAGACTGAGGCTCCGCTGGCGGACGTTTTCTTATAGCAGCCCTTGAGTACTCCGGCAATGTATATGTATCTCTCGTTTGTGATTATGCTCTCGGAGTCGTCATCCATCTCGCGCTCCGCAGCCTGGATATCCTGCTCGATGTGGTCAAGAAGGCTCGGTTCTATTTTGAGGCCCTCAAGCACCTTCTCGTCGCGCTCAAAAATCTTTATAGCATACCAGCGTTGACGCTCGGAGGGCAGAGAGTGCAGTGCAGCTTCCTCGATATGCGCTATCGCGTGCTCCACCACACCGGAAAAGTTATGCATCGGCACCGTGTGAGCGTGTGCCGCCGCTTCTACGGCGGCCTCCGCCGCCTCCGTAACGCCTGTACCTTTGAGCGCAGATATCTCCAGAACTCTGCACCCGAGCTCGCGGGCAAGCTCCTGCGTATTTATTTTGTCGCCATTCTTCCGCACAACATCCATCATGTTCACAGCCACCACAACCGGTATGCCCAGTTCAGTAAGCTGCGTGGTCAAATATAGGTTTCGCTCTATATTTGTGCCGTCAATGATGTTTAATATCGCATCCGGCCGCTCATTTATCAGGTAATTTCGCGCCACAACCTCCTCAAGCGTATACGGGGAGAGCGAATATATGCCTGGCAGGTCCATTATTACAACATCGTCGTGTTTCTTGAGCTTGCCTTCTTTCTTTTCCACCGTTACCCCAGGCCAGTTTCCTACAAACTGGTTCGAGCCTGTCAGTGCGTTGAACAGCGTCGTTTTTCCGCAGTTCGGGTTGCCCGCAAGGGCAATTTTAATCTCTTTGTCCATAATCGTTTACTCCTTAAGCTGTATATTCCAAATTTAACGGGCTTCGCTTCCCGCCCGTGGGGTAATATCCCCCAATTTACGCAATATGTCCTCTTATTCGACCTCTATCATTTCCGCGTCGGCTTTCCTCAGCGAGAGCTCGTAGCCGCGTACTGTGACCTCTATGGGGTCGCCCAAAGGCGCAACCTTACGCACATATACCTCTATGCCCTTTGTTATTCCCATGTCCATGATGCGGCGCTTGACCGCACCCTCACCGTTGAGGCGCACAATTTTCGCGCTTTCGCCGATTTTTACTTGTCTGAGTGTTTTCATAAGCTTTCTCCTCCCCTTAAGTTCACACCATTATTCGACTGGCCATCTCTCGGCTTAACGCCACGCGTGACTCCTTGACATTGACAATAAGATTCCCACCTATTGACGAGACCACCGTCACTCTGCCGCCGGCCACGAACCCTAAATCCTCAAGATGTTTTTTCACCTCGGGACTGCCTCCTACCTTACGGATTATGTTTTCCTCCCCAATATTTGCAAATATAAGTGGCATCATTTTTCCTCCATATCCGCCCTGCTCATACGGCACCAAAAAGCAAAAAGTTAGAGTTCTTTAACTATATGGTAGTTTATAATGGCTAACTTAATTTGTCAACTGTTTTTTTGCTGCCCCCACAAAATTGTTAAATGTGTCTAATTTTTGATTAGAGGCATTTAATCTTTTGATAATTGCAATTTGTCTTTTGCTGTGTTAAGCTATTATGGATGTTATACAGGCTGCTCCGAGGTCGTCGGAGTGCGGCAGCCCGCGCAAGGGCAAAGTTGAAATTAGGGTGGTACGCGCAATGAAAATTCAGAAATCCTCTGAGGACTATCTTGAAGCCATGCTCATGATGCAGGAAAAGCACGGCTTTATCCGCTCTACGGATGTGGCTGAGCACTTGGGCGTGACAAAACCGAGCGTCAGCTATGCCACGAAGCGGCTGCGTGAGGCGGGTTATATCACCATGGACCGCGACGGCCTGATAACGCTTACCGGTTCCGGCATGGAGATAGCCCAACGCATGTACGACCGCCACAAGTTTCTCAGTCAGGCACTTATCTCCATCGGTGTGAGCGAGCGCACCGCGGTGGAGGACGCCTGCAAAATAGAGCACGACATAAGCCAGGAGACCTTTGACGCACTGCAAAGCATAGCAGAGCGCGAGCGGGAAAAGGGGCGCAGGCAATAAAAAAGCCAGGCATTTGTAAATGCCTGGCTTTTTTCGTTCTAATATGCACAAAAGCGGCCCTGCTTTCGCAGGGCCGCCAATGCATAAACAGTACTGTGCTTTACCGTGTTTCAGTCCAAAGGCTCAGATCCAGTTCTTCTGAAGCTCCTCTGCCATTTCCTTATCGAACATTGCAACAAAGGACTTTAAAGTGTCCAGAAGGAGAAGAAGCGTCATAAGACCGAACGCAACAAGCTCAAAAACATAGAACGGCCAATGGGGAATCAGAAGAACGCCTGTTGCCTCTCCGTTGCTGTACTTGGCAAGTATCTGGAGATAGACGGCATATGTCGCAATTCCCATAACCGCAGTGGAAAGAGCCGATGTCAGACCAAAGGCGATAAAACGTAACTTATCGGGGAACATCTTTATGAACATTACGACATGAATGTGTCCATGCTGCGTCTGCGTGTAAGCCCAAGATGAGAATACAAGCGTGGACAGAAGGCATGAGGTAACCTCATAAGCGCCCAGAATGCGTGTGTCGAGCAGATGGCTGCACAAAACGTCAGCCGTCATGATTAGCATCATAATTACAACGGCAAGCATACTGAAATAACATACATAATAGCATACTTTGTCGGTAATTGTTGTATATCCATTCAGAAATCTCTTCATGATTTTCGACCTTTCTATGTTTGGAACTGATACTACACGTTATCGCGCATAGAGTCGAGAACCTTAATCAGGCTTCCTTGTCCCAGTCAGTGTAGTTGAACGGGGTATCAAGGTCATTCTCGTGATTGGGAGCAACCTCGGCGACTATCTGCATGCACTTGTCATAGATAGCCTGACCGTCAAGGCCCTTCTCATTGAGGTAGTTGATGTAATACTCATGCACGCTGTTGACAATCTCATCGGAGGTCATGTAGTCAAGAACTTCCTGAGAGGGCTCATAAACCTCAGCGCCGTTGTCAATCATCTTGTCGGCAACCCAGAACTCGCAGGAATCCCAGTAGTAGCCAGCCATCTCGCTGAAGTAACCGCCGGCGTACTTGTCAACGATAGCCTTCAGGTCGTCGGGCAGAGCGTTATACTTATCCTGGTTCATGAGAACGAAGCAAGAGCTGTAGCCGGGGTTGGCCTTCATGCAGTAGTCAATAACCTCATAGAGGCGGAAAGCGTCGATGTTGTGCCAGTCGTTGCAGATGGCGTTGATAACACCCTTTTCCATGGACTCATAGGTCTCGGAGGTGGCCATTGCAACCGAGGTTGCGCCCAGAGCGTTGAAGTACATGGAGGGAATGGTGCCGGCAACGCGAACCTGCAGGCCCTTGAAGTCCTCGGGAGTTTCAACCTTCTTGCCGGTGGTGGAAATCGGGAAAGTAGCGGCGGACATCAGGCACAGGACCTTCCAGTCGTCAAACTCGGCCTTGCACTCGGGAATCTCATCATACATTCTTCTGAAAACTTCAGAGGCGCACTGTGCGCTGTTCATGCCGGTCTGGCACAGGTTGATGAACTCGGAGATGGGGAAACGTCCACCGTAGAAAGAGGTACAGGTCCGGCAAATGTCGGCGCTGCCGTCCTTAACGGCGTCAAGGGTCTCAGTCGCACCGTACAGGGAGCCGCCGGGGTAGAATACGAACTTCATGCGGCCGCCGGACTCCTCTTCCATCATCTGGCAAATGGTCTCGACATAAGCTTCGCACATACTCTCACTGGTGTCGTGGTTGACAACGACGAACTCATAAACGGTGTCGTCTGCGGGAGCGGAGGCGTTGTTGTCCTTGTTGTCGGCAGGGGCATTGTTGTTATCAGCGGGGGTGTTGTTGTCAGCGGGGGCGTTGTTGTTGCCGTTGCCACAGCCGGCGCACAATGCAAAGAGCATTACCAGCACCAGAACAACGGAGATTGCTTTCTTCATTTTTGTTCCTCCTGAATTTTTTAGATTGTGTTTTATATAAATGCCCTACGGCATTTACAGTGTAATCAGCCCAGTCCTCAGCCCATGGTGGTGTAGCCGAGCACGGACGGCAGGAACAGCGCTATCTGAGGAAGTATGCAGATGATGAACACAGCCACAAACATACCAACGACCATGGGAGCGACGCCCTTGAAAATTTTCTGCAGCGGCACATCCTTGGCCACGCCGGCGACGATATACACGTTCATACCGACAGGGGGTGTGATAAGTCCCATCTCCATGACCATTATCATGATAACTCCGTACCAGATTGCGTTGAATCCGATGGCTTTCATTATGGGCAGGAATATGGGAACGGTCAGCATGACCATTGCCAGAGAGTCCATAAAGCAACCCATGATGGCGTAGATGATAAGGATAACGATAAGAATGATATATTTGCTGACGTCCAGACTGGTAACAAAGTTCGCCAGAATGGTCGGAAGCTGGGTGATAGCAAGGAATGAGCCAAAAACATAAGCGCCGATAAGTATAAGGAATATCATACCGCTGGTCTTAACTGTTTCTCTCAGGGAATCCATGAAGATTTTCATGGTAAAGCGCCTGCGGCCGATGAGGTAGAGCAAGCTCAGGAAAGCGCCTATTGCGGACGCCTCGTTTGCTGTGAACCAACCCATAAAGATACCACCGACGACTATGACAAACAGCACTATCATAGCAACGCCGCCCTTTAGGGAGATGAGCTTCTCTTTAGCGGTGAAATGTAATTTGCCGGGTGCAAGGTTGGGATTCTTACGCACCATTATCATTATAGCGGCTATGTAGCAGATGGCCAGGACAACGCCGGGAAGAATGCCGGCAGCAAACAGACCTCCTATGGACTCGCCGGTTATAATACCGAAGATAATGAAACCGGTGGACGGCGGAATGAGTATACCCAAAGTGCCGCCGGCGGCTATGGAGCCGCAGGAGAGGCTGTCGTCATAGCCGTGCTTACGCATCTCAGGCAGAGCGACAACGCCCATGGTGGCCGCAGTGGCCGCGGTGGAGCCGCAGATTGCCGAGAAGCAGGCGCACGCTGCAACGGTTGCGATTGCAAGGCCGCCCTTCAGGCCGCCGAGAATCTTATGTGCAAAATCGAACAAATCAGACGACATTCCTGAATAGAAACACAACTGCCCCATCAGGACAAATAGTGGTATGACCGTAAATGAATATGTGGTAGCCTGCGTGTATGGAATTTGCTTTAGCAGTGCAAGAGCCGGGGAGAAGCCGCGGACATAGGCGTACCCGAAGAAGCCCACAGCCATCATGCAGATACCGATGTTCATTCCCATTATAAGAAGAACGAGAAGGATAACAACTCCGATAAGTGCAACAGTTAGATTGGACATTTTGCCTTTCCTCCATCTCTGATTTTAGGTGGGGCGCCATATCGCAGGTAGGCGAGCCGTTCTGAGGCCCGCAAGTATCTTTCATGTCCGCTCATAGCGGACATGCGGGCATAATTTATGCCCGCGCATCTTGCGATACGCGCCTATACATTTTTCTGTCGGCTGAATGCCGGAGCGGACCTTACTTCTTTATGTAGAAGTCCGGCGAGAGCTCCTGCCAGCGTGCCATCCTGGCCGCCAGCTCAGCCTTGCTCTGCTCATCCTCCTTCATGGCTATGAGCTCCCACGGCATCTCTTCCAGCGCCGTGGTTACCTCGCCCAATTTTTGATAGGGAATCGCGATTATATGCAGCCCCGCCGGATAAATTTTGCGGCGCTTGAGCCCGTGGTGCAGTCCGGTGATGCAGAAGTTCACCTTACCGCTCAGATAGGGATAAACATAGACCCACGCGCAGCTCATAACGCATGAGGATTTGCTCTCCCAAAGGTCTCCCGATATGTAGCTCGTCGCCCGCATGAGAATGTCCGCCTGTTTGTTCTCCGCCACGCACACCACCAGATCGGGGTCAAACGTGCAGCTCGAGACTGGGCAGAACTCAACGAAATTGACGCTTCCGGGAACAAGCGTGGGGTAGGTGTTGTGAAGTCTGGCGTTAGGGGCAGCGGTTTTGTACACCCCAAAATCGACTCCCGCTATTCCGCTGGCAGCAAGCGGAGGCTTCGGGTCCATGCCGAGGGCCACCTTTCCGAAGCAGTCGTCATCCGCCTTCGTGGTGAAAAAGTGTTTCCCAGTCGTCTGCGCCTTCTTGAGGTACTGACAGAAAGACAGCTGCTCATCCGTGTGCTCAACCCCATCCGGCTGAGCATAGTGGAACTTTATTGCAACCGCTGGGTACGGCATTTCCAGCTTTTCAAAATTTTTCTTTGCGGCTTCAGAGAGCATGATTATCACCTCATAAATTAAGCGGAAAAAAGTCCCACAACGCAGCTATATGAACATTTACATATCAACTGCCGGTTGTGAGTTGTTAAACATTTGTTAATTAGTTGTTAACGAGATTATAGCGTTATAAATGTTCTTTGTCAAGAGAATTGAGGGAATTATTGTTTAAAAAATTATATCAGCGCACTTTTTAAGGGTGCACCGCTTTGTCCTGTAGCGCAAGCTCGATGTAAATTTTCTTGATACCCAGCACTCGGGGAAGCACCGATAATACGGGTCAAAAAAACCGCACGGCATATGCCGTGCGGTTGGAAAGTCAAAAATAATACAATTCCTTCGCCGCGCGGGTAAGCTCCTCACGGTCGTCCGGGTGGGCTATGGAGATAAGAAGCTTTGCCCTCTCCCTCACTGTTGTTCCCCGCAGGTCAACTATGCCGTACTCGGTTACAACATACTGGATGTAGTTTCTCTGGTGCGTCACCACCGCTCCTGGGGTGAGCTGCGCCTTTATCTTCGGCAGCCCCTTCTTCGTGCGCGATGGGAAGCACAAAATCCCCTTGCCGTGCTCTGCGTAATACGTGCCCAGCGTAAAGCAGAAGCCGCCTCCAGAACCGGAATACTGCATAGGCCCGATGCTCTCGGCGCAGGCCTGACCGGTCAGGTCCATCTCAAGAAGGGTATTTATGGATACCATGTGGTCCTGTCTTGCAATGCTTGCGGGGTTTACCACCTCACGCCCGGGGCGCATCACACACTTGGGGTTGTTATGCAGGTACTCGTACAGCTCGTGCACTCCGTCGGCAAATACGCCGACGTGCAGGCCCTTGTCGAAAACCTTGCGCTCGCCGGTTATCACGCCGGCGTCGATAAGCGTGGCCATTGATGAGGTGAACTGTTCGGTGTGTATGCCCAAATCGTGCTTGTCCATCAGGTGCGCGCCCACCGTGTCGGGGATGCCGCCAATACCCATCTGTATCGTATCTCCGTCGTCTATCAGAGAGGCGACCATCTCGCCTATCTCATCCTCCTGGGGCGTCGTCTCTACGGGGCCTATGACGTACTCCGGCGTGTCCACCTCGAACAGGCAGGTCACCGCCTCTATCGGCACGTAGGTGCTGCCGTTCATATAGGTCAGATTTTTGTTTACCTCAAGGATTATTCGCTTTCCCTGCTCCACCGCGTCCCTTACAGCCTGCTCCTCAAGCGTCTGGTTCATGCCGATGTACAGCCGGCCGTTCTCGTCCATGGGGGTCACCTGCGCCGTAAAGATATTGCAGGGACGGTTTCGGCTGGCCATGCGGTAATAGTTCGGTAAATCCGCGGGCACAAAGGTCGCATTTAGCAGGCGGTGAGCCTGGCGGTAGCTCGGACCGTAAAAATAATTAGCGCAGTTTATGTGCCCGTCCATGCCCGGAGTAAGCATGAAAGGATAGCTGCCTATGCGGCTTTTATACACAAACACGTTTTCAACTCTGCCGGCTATCTCGTGGATATGACTTAGCAGAGTTGAGGACTCATTGTAGTTATTGGAGCTCCATATAACGTCGCCGGAATGAATAAGGCTCAGTGCGTCGGCCAGTGTGCCGCGGCGCTCCTGGTACATCCTTTTATAATCGTCGTATGTATAGGACATGTTTTGCCCCCCAATAAACGGATTAGCGCCCCCGCCGGCATAGACGGCGGAATATCGCAGTCAATATTTCGGTATATTAATTTTATCATCATCCCCCCACAGTGTCAAGAACACGTTCACTTTTGGTACAGTGCTGTGCTTTTTCTTGTATTTTCAGCGCGGATAGTATATTATGTTGCGTATACGTACAAGGAGGAAATACAATGGAGAATGAAAAGCAGCAGGATATGGAGCGGCAAATCCGCAGCTTCATTGATAAGATAAACGAGGAAAACCCCGACACCATGTGCGGGCTTATAAAGCCCTGCTTTGTAAGCTGCGACGCCGGCGAGCAGACCGTGATAATGTCATATCCCGCGCAGTACTGGGAGCAAAACCCTATAGGCCGGATGCAGGGCGGCGTTGTCGCTGCCATACTCGACTTCACCGGCGGCTGCCTGGCGGTGTACTACGGTGGGAAAATGGCCGTGACGGTGTCGCTGCAAACGTCCTATCTGCGCCCTGGCCCGACGGAGGGGAAGGTAATTGTGAAAGCGCGCCTGACAAAGTCCGGCCGCAGCCTTCTGCACGCCTTCGCAGAGTGCTGGAGCGAGGACGAGCCGGGTAAATTGATTGCCACGGCGAACATGGTGTACATGGCGCAGGGGTGAGGATATGCCTAATTTCTTTTCATATTATAGTTTAATCGTTATATTCCCGTCAGTACCATGTCTCATGCATTTTAAAAAGGCCTGCCAGCAGCTGCGCATTATTAACAAAGTGTTATAATTATAACCATTAACGTTGAATAACCATAAAAGCTACATTGCCGAAGCCTGCGGCTCATACTGCGAGTTTGCGGCAGTTCAAGGAGGTCAGTCTGATGAAAGCTCGCGCTTGGCAGCTGCTTGTTACTGCCATTCTGCTCCTTTTCCTGTGCTCCTGCTCCGCCACCGGTCCGGACGCGGACATATCGATTCCGGACGCACCTTCGCCCACTCCGACCGCTGCTCAGGAGCGTATTCCGGATATAGGCATCGGAGTATGGGGTGACTCACCGGAAACTGTGGAGGCGCTCTGCGAATACGGTGAGTGGGCATTTGTCAGAACACCAGGTGAATTTGCCGGTTATGATTCGATTTTAGAATATTATTTCAACGACAAGGGCCTGTATTCCGGCCAGCATTGGATCATGGGAACCCAAAGCAGAGATGAAAAGTATCTTAGTATCAAAGAAATCCTGACCGTACAGTACGGCGAGCCCTCCGCCGAAAAGTTCCTTACCGGCGACCAGTCAGAGGGTCTGCCCTCCTTTGAGGATGTCTTAGAGCAGAACGGTCGCGCAGAGGTCTTCTGGCGTATATACGACGGTTCCAACAGCTCCCGCAGTTCCCTTCTCCTGTCCATGCTGCCAGACGGCCATGTCACCGTATTGATTTCCTCATTAGCTTAAACACCCCATACAGCACCGGCTGGGCTACACCTGGCCGGTGCTTCTTATTTCAAAAAATTTCTGTGAATACCCCTTGACACGCAATACTCTACGGTGTATAGTATCCTGCGACAGGAGGTGTTTCGGTGGATATACAGCTCAAGCGCGGGCTGCTCGAGGTCTGTGTGCTCAAGGCCCTGCAAAGGCAGGACTCCTACGGCTACCAGATAATCAAGGACATATCCGCGCACGTGAAAATATCAGAATCGACCCTCTACCCCATACTAAAGCGAATAGAGGCGTCGGACTTTGTGACCGAGTACTCCGTGGAGCACAACGGCCGGCTGAGAAAATACTACCATCTCACCGGCAAAGGCCGGCGCCGGATTGAGGACTTCCTTATAGAATGGGAGGAGGTCATGCTGGCATATCAGTTTATAAGGGGTGACGAGGATGAATAAAGAGGAATTTTTAAATGGCCTGCGCGCCCGGCTGGCCTATCTGCCTGAATCGGAGACAGAGAAATTCATAGCCTTCTACGCCGAGAGCATAGACGACCGCGTAGAGGACGGCATGAGCGAGGCCGAGGCCACCGCGGCCATGGGCGATATCGACAGCGTGGTGCATACGATAGAGTCGGAAATGCCCCTGAGCACCATCGTGCGGCAGCGCGTGAAAAACAGCCGCGAGCGCTCCGAAAACTCCGGCGGCGGGCACAGCGTCTGGTGGATAGTGCTCGCAGTGCTCGGCTTTCCGATATGGCTGTCGCTGGCCTGCGTGCTCGGCGCGGTGGTTGCGGCAATATACATCAGCGTTATGGTATTTGTCGCAGCGATATATCTCGTTCTGCTGGCCCTCGGTCTGAGCGCGGTGTTCATGCTCATGTACTCTGTGTCGCGGCTTTTAACGGTCGGTCTTGCCTCGGCGTTGCTTGCGCTGGGCGTCGCGCTGGCGACGGCGGGCGCGTGCGCGGCGCTGCTGTGGCCCTGTGTCACGCTGTCAAAGTTACTGGTGAAGCTGCCGCTGCGATTCTGGCGCTGGCTAAAGGGGCTTATTATTGACCGAAGGAGGAATTTCGAATGAAAAAAACAGTTATAGCCGGTCTGGCACTGATTGCCGCGGGCGCCCTGGTATTCGGCGCCGGCTTTGTCGGCGCGCACGGGGACCTGAGTGTAATAAACGGAAACTTTGGTCCCTTCGGCGTGCATTTTACGGACGGGAATGTCCACAGCGGCTTTTACACAAACGTCTCGGGCAGCAGCCATGGCATCGGCGGCGGACGCGACAAGCCTGTGACCACGCCTCCTCCCACGCGTGCCGATGAGGTAGTATCCGTTGCGGACGTCTCGGACACACTGGAGAATCTGACGGCGGAGCCTGAGGGCTTACGGGAAATAATAATAAAAGAGCTCTATGCCGACGTGGAAATTTTGCCGTCTGACGACGGAGAGATACACATCAGCGCGGAAAAGCGGAGCGATTTTTACTGCGAAGTGAGCAATGGCGGCGGCGTGCTGAGCATAGAACGCAAAGGCACCGTAAAGCCAATTATCCTCGGCTTTGACTCAGCCTCGCGCTCGACGCTGCGCGTATGCGTGCCGGAGGGCATGAGCCTTAAGCTGGAGATAGAAAACAACTGCGGCGACATCACAGTGTCGGACCTGAGCTTCGGCGAGGTTGAGCTTGAAACGGCGCTTGGCAACGTGAGCATTGAGAATGTGAAGTGTTCCTCGGCTGAGTTGGATTCCTCGATGGGCAGCGTGTTGGCGCAAAACGTGCAGTCCACCGGAGACCTGAGCGCCGAATCGGACATGGGCGACGTGCTGGTGGACACGGTGAGCGCCGGCGGCAAGCTCACGGCTGAGAGCTCCTACGGCGCCGTTACAGTCAGCAACAGCAGCGCAAGAGAGCTTGAGTTAGGTTCGGACATGGGCAATGTGAGCGTGTTCGACTCTTCCGCGCAGAGCAAGGCGGAGCTCGACTGCTCCTGCGGCAGTATAGAGTTTCGCTCGCTGTCCGCGGGCCGCGAGATTGATATTGATAACGATATGGGCTCGATAGAGGGAACGCTTGCAGGAAGCATGAGCGACTACAGCATTGAGTCCTCCGTTGACTTGGGCAGCAGCAATCTTCCCGCTTCTCTCAAGCTCGGCTCCATCCTTCTGACAGTCACCGCCGACTGTGGCAGCATCGACATAAGCTTTGAGGATGACTGAGGCCGACACAATAAAATAATAAGTCCGACCCTATTGGGCCGGACTTATTATTTGCCATCTGCGTATTTTTCTATTTCTTCCAAAAACAAGTCGCCGTATCGCTCAGCCTTTACCGCACCGATACCGGGAACCTCCAGAAGCTGGCTGCGCGTTCTGGGCACCCGCGCAGCCATGTCTGCGAGCGTGGCATTTGAAAATATTATGTAGGCCGGCACACCCTCCCTACGGGCCAGATTTGTACGAAGAGCACGTAAGGCCATCAGCAGGTCCGACTCCGGTTCGGAGCGCCAATGCGCCGCGGGCTGCGCACGGCGTCTGCGCTCCCTGCGGCTCTCCTGCTGAAGGTCCTGACGCACGCTCATGCTCACGCGCTCGCCGCGAAACAGCACCGCCCCCGCCCGCTCGGTCATTCGCAGCGTGGAATGCTCCTGCTCAACGAACAGGTAGCCGGCGTTTTCCAGGTACTCAATGCAGCCGCGTATCTCGGCGGAACTGCGGTCACGCAGCAGGCCATAGGTCGAAACGCCCTCCAGTCCCAGCTCCTCTATTCTCCGGCTCCTGCTGCCGCGCAGAACGGATACTATCGCCGTCATACCCACGTAATAGCCTAATTTGTCGTGAACCCTGCGTATGCAGGAGAGTATCATCTGTGCGGTTACAGTTATGTCGCTTTCAACATAGGACTCACAGCAGTTGCCACAGTTACCGCAGCCCGCGCCGTGCTCCTGGCCGAAATAGTCCAGAATACAGCCGCGCAGGCAACCTCCGTGCTTGCAGTAGCCGACCATCATCTCCAGCCGGCGCAGATCCTGCTCTCTGCGCCCCCCTTCCTCCCCGTTGTTGGGCTCACGCTCGCCGTGGGTTATGAGAAACTGTGCTGTCGCCACGTCGCCGGGGGCGTACAGCAATATGGCCTCGGCCGGCTCCCCATCGCGTCCGGCGCGTCCTGCCTCCTGATAATATGACTCAAGGTCCTTGGGCATATTATAATGAATGACGAAGCTGACGTTCGACTTGTCTATGCCCATGCCGAAGGCGTTTGTTGCCACCATCACAGTTTTGCGGTCGAAGCGGAAATCCTCCTGATTTTGACGGCGCTCGGCCTCGCTGAGCCCTGCGTGGTAGCGTGTGGCCTCTACTCCCGCTCTTTGCAGGGAAAAGCATACGCGCTCGACGTTCGCTCGCGTTGCGCAGTAGACAATGCCGCTTTTTTCCCGCCGCTCTCTGAGGAGCGACAGCAGGGCCTCGGTCTTGTTCGCGGGACGTCGCACATCGAAAAACAGATTTGGCCTGTCAAAGCCAGTTACAACCTCAACCGGTCCGCGCAGGCCCAGCTTTTCACGTATGTCCTGCCGCACCCGCGCAGTGGCCGTGGCCGTGAAGGCACACAGCGGCGGACGCTCCGGCAGGGACTCGACAAAGCCGGCAATGCGCAGGTAGCTCGGCCGAAAATCCTGGCCCCACTGAGAGACGCAGTGCGCCTCGTCCACAGCGATGAGGGACAGCCGCCGCTCCGAGATAAGCCGCAGAAAGCTGTCGCTGTCCAGCCGCTCGGGGGCTATGTAGATAAGGCGGTAACGGCCGCAGCGGACTCCATCCCGTGCCTGGTCAAGCTGCTCGGGCGTGAGCGAGCTGTTGATAAATGTCGCGCTTATGCCGGCATTTTCCAGCGCACCGACCTGGTCGGCCATGAGCGATATGAGCGGGGAGATGACAAGCGCCGTTCCATCAAACATCAGGGCCGGAATCTGATAGCACAGCGACTTGCCTCCACCGGTAGGCATGATACCCAGAGCGTCACGCCCCGACAAAACCGCGTCAATAAGCTTTTCCTGTCCCTCTCGGAATGAGGTGTGTCCAAAATACTGCTTTAAGACTGAATACTTGTCCATGGCTCTTCACAGCCGGTTTCGTTCAAGCCATCCCGAGACAGCCGAGCCTATTTCTCCGATGCAGCCGTTCTCATACGGCAGTCGCAGTCCCGCTGAGGCCACGAGCTGCTCAAAGGTCTTTGTCCCTCCGGCATCCACAAAGGTCAAATAGCGCCGCCATGCGTCGTCCCTGTCCGCCATCGCCGCCATCCAGAACTGGAAAGCCACCGTCTGGGCCATGCAGTAGTCGATGTAATACAACGGATAGAGATAGATGTGCAGTTGCCTCTGCCAGCCCGCGCCGCGGCTGTAGAACGGCAGGCCGTCAAAGTCTGTCCATGGGCGGTATTTACGCTCAAGCTCCAGCCACAGTGCGTTTCTCTGCTCCGGCGTCATCTCCGGATTTTCATACACGCGGTGCTGGAATTCGTCCACCATGCAGCCGTATGGGATAAAGGTCAGCGCGTCCTCGCAGTGGCCAAGCTCGTACTTTTTTGTCATGGGTCCAAAAAATTTTTCGTGCCAGGGAGCGGTCAAAAACTCCATGGACATTGAATGAACTTCGCAGGACTCCATCCCCGGATTCATAAGTCCGCTCAGATATCCCTGGCGAGCGGCGCGGTAAAAAGCAAAAGCGTGGCCGGCCTCGTGGGTGAGTACATCAACGTCGCCGCTCGTGCCGTTGAAGTTGGAGAAGATAAACGGCGCCTGGTAAGCCGGCAGGTCGGTACAGTAGCCGCCCGGGGCCTTGCCGGGCCGGCTGAGCACGTCCATGAGCTGAGCGTCATACAGAAATCCGGCGAACTCGTTCGTCTCCGGGCTCAGCTCACGGTACATCTCACGACCCGCGGAGAGAATATCGCCGCTTGTGCCCTGAGGCACGGCGTTTCCGTCAGGAAAGCGGAGAGTGTCGTCGTAAAAACGCAGCTTATCCACGCCAAGACGCTTTTCCTGCGCACGCTTGACCTTTTCCACAAGCGGCACCATGTCGCGCGCTATCTGCTCGCGGAATTGCGAGACCTGCTCCGGACCATAGCAGTTGCGGCCAAGGCGGTCGTAGCCGAGGGGAATGTAGCTGTCATGGCCCAGAGCGCGGCCCTGTGCGGTGCGGCACTTCACCAGCTTGTCGAAAAGCTCGTCAAGCTGCTGATTATACGTGTCGAACCATCGGCCCTCCGTCTCGTAGGCGGCTCGGCGCACCGCGCGGTCCGCGCTCTGCTTGAAGGGACCCAGCTTCGGCAGCGGCAGGCTCTCGCCCTGCCAGTCCACCATCGCCGAGGCATAGAGCTTTTGATACTCGCTCTGCAGGCGGTTTTCCTCCTGCATCAGCTCCATTATATCCGGCGACATCGCGCGCACGCTTATCTCAAGGTTTTTAAACATCAGGCTGCCGAGCTCCCTTTCAAGCTCGGCGCGGTACGGCGAGGCGAGCAGCGCAAGGTCAATTCTGCGCCCGAGCTCCTGCACCTCGGGGCTTATCCCATCAATATAGTCGTTCTCCGCGTCGTAAAATGCGTCACGCGTGTCCACAGTGTGGCGGATATAGGCCAGCGAAAATGCGGTTGATATCTTCTTGCCGTACTCGTCGTATTCGCGGTAAGCGGTCAGCTGCTGCGCTGCGTCCTGCGCGTTTTCTATCCTGCGCAGAGTCTCCTCCGCAAAAGCGCGAATTTCCTCAAGCTGTGGTCTTTCATAGGGCATATCCGAAAATTTCATGCGGTCCTCCGGAAATTTTAATTTGTAACAGAAGTTAGTATAACACAAAGCGGAAAAAAATGCACATCGTATTTCACCCGCCGCGCATTTTACCTCCCGCCTGTTGACTTCCTCGGCGGTATATGGTAAACTATCGCATACTTTATTATATTTGCACTGGAGAGTGATCTTTCGCCATGGACGATGGCAATAGTATATTACCGGCGATTATTATTGTGTTTTTACTGACCTGCGCGGCGTATTTCGCCGTGTGTGAGACAGCGTTTGCCTCGGTCAGCCGCATAAAGCTTAAAACCGCGCAGGAGCACGGAGACAAGCGCGCGGACCGTGCTGTTTTTGTCGCGGAAAATTTTGACAAGGCCATCACCACCATACTCATCTGCACAAACATAGTCCATCTCGCCGCGGCGTCATATGTCACGGTGCTTGTCACGCGGCGCTGGGGCGTCGGCGCGGTAAGCGTCAGCACGATTGTGACGACCATTGCGGTGTTCTTCATCGGAGAGATGCTCCCCAAAAGCATAGGAAAAAAGTACAGCGAGACGCTTGCGCTGGGCACTGCGGGATTGCTGTGCTTTTTCATGCGTGTTTTTACTCCTGTCTCCGCTGTCCTCACAGCCATAGGAAACTCCGCAGCAAGACTGACAACAGGTGATAACGAGGTTACTGTCACGGAGGATGAGCTGTGCGATATCATCGAGAACATGACCGACGGCGGTGAGCTGGACTCCAGCCGGGGCGAGCTGGTCCGCTCTGCGATGAGCTTCGGCGATGTTACTGTGGAAAATATACTCACCGCACGAGTTGACCTGGCTGCAATAGACGTCGGAGACGCTCCGGAGGAGATTATTACTCTGATAAAGCAACAGCGCCACAGCCGTATCCCCGTCTACGAGGACAGTATTGACAACATCATAGGTATTTTGCAGATAAGAAAGTACATCAAGGCCTATTTAGCCGATGGCGAGCGTGTAAACCTGCGCGCCCTGCTGGACAAGGCGTACTTTATCCATAGCAGCACACATATTGACGAGTTGCTGCGTTATATGAGCAGCAGCAAGATAAATATGGCAATAGTCACCGACAGCTACGGCGGCACGCTTGGCGTAGTGACGGTGGAGGATATTTTAGAGGAGCTCGTCGGCGAGATATGGGACGAGGACGACGAGGTCGTGGAAAAGAGCGTCAAAAACGGTGATGGAAGCTTTTCCTTCGACGCGTCCGTGAGCGTTGATGACGCCTTTGAGTTCATGGGCTACTCGGACCCCGACGAGTTTGACTTTGAGCATAAGTTTCTGGGCGAATGGGCCTATGAGCAGTTTGACTTTATCCCCGCAGAGGGGGAGAGCTTTGAGTATAACGGCCTGCACGTGACGGTTACGCAGGTAAACAGCCGCAGAATCATAAAGCTGCGCATAGACAGTCCTCCGGAAGCTGAGACGGAAGGGGGAGAGGAGAAATGAGCTTTTACATTCCCGCGGCCATAGCCTGCGTGCTGCTGTCGGCTTTCTTCTCCGCGTCGGAGATGAGCCTGTCCTCGGCCAACCGCCTGCGTCTTGAAAACATGCGCGACACCGGCTCCAAGCCCGCCGGGCTTGCTGTCGAACTCATCGAGAGCTTTGACAATACGCTCTCCACCATACTAATAGGCAACAACTTCGTAAACATTGCGCTCTCATCGCTTGCCTCTCTCATTGCGATAACAGCCTTTGGAGAGGAGTACACTTGGCTGGCCACCGTCATTGTGACGGTAACGGTTATTATCTTCGGCGAGACGATGCCGAAGATTGTAGCGAAAAAGAACGCAACTCGCATGTCCTCGGCGCTGGCCCCGTTCGTGCGGGCGCTGTCCGTGCTGCTGTTCCCCCTTGTGTGGGTGGTGGTGAAGCTTGTTCACCTGATAACCGCTCCGCTTAAGGGCGAGAGCAAAGGGGGCGAGGACGCCGCAGTTGAGGAGCTCCAGTCCATAATCGAGACGGCCGAGGACGAGGACGTTATAGATGAGGAGCGCAGTGAACTTTTACAGGCCGCGCTGGACTTCAACGAGGTCTCCGCGTCTGAGGTGATGACCGCACGCGTGGATATGCTCGCCATCGACATTGACGACGACTGGGACGAGATTGTACGCACCATCGAGGGCTCGACCTTTTCGCGCATCCCCGTTTATGAGGACAGCGTGGACAACATCATAGGCATACTCTACCTCAATCACTTTTTCAAAGCCATGCTCGACGGCAGCAGCATGGACCTGCGCCGCCAGCTCATGAAGCCCTGCTTTATCTACAAAACCGTAAAGCTTCCTTCGGTGCTTGAGGAGCTGCGCCGGGCAAAAATGCATCTTGCGGTGGTCACGGACGAGTACGGCGGCACGCTGGGGCTTATAAGCATGGAGGACGTTCTTGAGCAGCTCGTCGGCGAGATATGGGACGAGACGGACGTGATAGAGGACGAAGTCGTCCAGCGAGACAGCGGCGAGCTTGAGCTCGACGGCGACATGGTAATGGGCGACTTTCTCGAGCTCGTCGGCCGTGACGAGGACAGCTTTGAAACCGACAGCGCCACCGTCGGCGGCTGGACACTGGAAATCTTCGGCTCCTTCCCCGTCGATGGCGACAGCTTCATCTTTGAAAATCTTGAGGTCACAGTCCTCAAAATGGACGGCCTGCGTGTCGAAAAGGTACTGGTGAGGGTTTTGCCGGAGGATGATACGAAATAAGACATCACATATTTCGCTGCGTGTACGCTGCGAATAAAATAAAATTGTTTTTTGTCAGGACATGCACCTGGCAAAAAATACTCTGCGCGGAGCAACCATCGAACCATCCGAAGGGCGGTGAGGCGCAGTGTGCGGCAAGGTTTTCCCGAAAAAGATGCTCCGCCTCTTTTTCGAAGCTCTAAAGCGGCCCTTAAAAGGGCCGCTTATTTGAAATTGTGGGTGAAGAAATATGCTAAAGCTTATCTTAGGCCGCGCTAAAAGCGGCAAGACGGCGGGGATAATGGACGAAATTGCCTCTCTTACCGCCGCGGAACAGGGGGGAATTGTGCTGCTGGTACCCGAGCAGTACAGCCATGAGGCGGAGACGGAGCTTTTGCGTCGCTGCGGCGACAGCCTTAGCCTGTACGCGGAGGTGTTCAGCTTCACGCGGCTGTGCTCGCGCGTCGAGGACGAGCTTGGCCGTCCTGAGGGCACGCTGCTGGACAAGGGCGGACGGCTGCTGTGCATGGCGCTGGCCGTGGACGCGGTCGGCTCGCGCCTGAAAATTTACGGCTCGGCTCGGCGTCAGCCTCCTCTACAGAGCCGACTGCTCAGAGCGATTGACGGGCTCAAGGCCGCCTGCATAACGCCGGAGCAGCTCGGCGCTTTCGCCGCGGCCTGTTCCCCCACGCTTGCGGAAAAGCTCGGCGAGCTGACGCTTATCTATGAGGCCTACGAGGCCGTGCTTGCCCAGGGACGGCTCGACCCCACCGACCGGCTGACCCGTCTTGCCGGCAGCATAGGCCACTCGGCCTTTGCCCGTGGGCGCTTTTATTTGGACGGCTTCACTGACTTCACTTATCAGGAGCGCGAAATTATTCGCTCGCTCCTGCTCGCGGGCACAGATGTGACCGTGTGTCTTACCTGCGAGGGTTTTGAGGAGGGGCACGAGATTTTCCAGTCCAGCCGACGTGCCGCCCTGGCTCTAAAGCGCATGGCAGAGGACCTGTCTGTACCCTGTGAGGCCGTGACAGCCGTCGGCGGCGGAGTCGGCGCGATGGCTTTTCTCGAGCGTGAGCTTTTCAATTTCGCTCCTGCGAGCTTTGACGGCGGCGGCGCCGTTTGCCTGCGTCGCGCCGGAAGCATAAGTCAGGAATGTGAGGCCGCGGCCGCACGCTGCATTGATCTGGCGCGCGAGACAGGCTGCCGCTGGCGCGATATCGCCGTGGCCGTGCGCTCGTATGACAGCTACCGCGCCTCGCTGGAGAGCGCCTTCGCTCGCTGCGGCGTGCCGCTGTACTCGGCGTCCAAGAGCCCCGTAACACAAAAGCCGCTCTATACCCTTATCTCCTCTGCCTATGAGACCGTAACCGGCGGCTGGTCCTATGAGGACGTTTTTACCTATCTTAAAACCGGCTTGGCCGGACTGACGCGCGCCGAGTGCGACGAGCTGGAAAACTACGCTTTCACCTGGTCGGTAAAGGGTACGGCCTGGACGCGTCCCGGCGATTGGAAAATGCACCCTGACGGCTACGGCGGGAAATACGACGAGCAAGTACTTGAAAAGCTCGGGAGAATAAACGCCCTGCGCCGCCGCGCCGCCGCGCCGCTGGCAAATTTTGAGCAGGCCGTCCGTCAGGCCAGCACCGCGCTGGAGCAGGCCGCGGCTCTTGCCGCGCTTTTTGACGAGCTGTCCCTGCCCGAAACGCTTGAGCGCAGGGCGCAGGAGCTGCGCGCCATGGGGCTCGAGCGTCAGGCTGCGGAGTATGTCCAGCTCTGGGAGATAGCCGTCTCGGCGCTGGAGCAGTGCGCAGGCATAGCCGCGCAGGCACAGACGGACGCTGAGAGCTTCGGCCGGCTCTACTGCCTGACCCTGTCGCAGTATGAGGTCGGTACAATCCCCATGTCGCTCGACGGCGTTTCTGCCGGAGACATGGACAGAATGCGCCGCAGGAACATAAAGCACCTGATAGTCCTCGGCTGCGACGGCACGCGCGTGCCGCTGATAAACCCCAACGACGGCATATTCAGCGAGGACGACCTCGGCGCTATGCTTGCCGGCGGCATAGACATCGGCAACAGCGCCGCGGACCGCCTTGAGCACGAGTTCGCGCTTATCTATAACTGCCTGACTCTGCCGTCGGAGACGCTGTATATGAGCTTCTGTGCCGGAGACGGGGAGGAGCCGGCCGCGCCGGCCTTCGTTATGAGCCGCGCCGCGAAAATTTTCAGCGTTCCGATAAGCACTCTCGACGCCGACGACTACCGCGCCGCAGCACCGGAGACGGCTCTGGAACTGGCCGCGCTGTCGCAGTCCGGACTCGGCGGCGAGCTGGGCGCGGCCTGCGCGCGCTATTTTGAGGAAAAGGGCCAGTACGCGCGGCTCGAACGGGTGCGCGCCGCGGCGAACCTTGGGCGCGGACATCTATCCCCTGCCGCTGTGCGCGCGCTGTACGGCGAAACACCGCGGCTGTCCGCATCGAGGATAGACAAGCTCTCATCATGCAGCTTCGCATATTTCCTGCAATACGGGCTCAGGGCAAAACCCCGCTTAGCCGCGTCCTTCTCCCCGCCTGAGCTGGGCACCTTCATGCACTATATTCTGGAGCGCGTGTCGGGCGATATAAACGCCGCCGGCGGCTTCGGTGCGGTAAGCGACGCACAGGTGGACGAGCTGTGCGGGAAATATGTCGCGCAGTACGTCCACGACACGCTCAATGATTTTTCGGACCGAAGCGCGCGTTTTGTCTACCTGTTCCGCCGGCTGACAAAAACGGTGCGCCGCGTGGTCGCGGACATGGTGCGCGAGCTGCGCTCATCGGACTTCCGGCCCTTGGACTTCGAGCTGAACTTCGGAAAGGACTTCCCTCCCCTGCAT
>CATJWG010000152.1 GCA_949744165.1 uncultured Eubacteriales bacterium
ATTTTCCCGGTGACCCGGTGAAATTATTATCCGCCGGTTTCAGAAAAATATACGGGAGCGTCCGATGTCACTTTACGCAATAGGCGACCTTCATCTCTCGCTGGGCGGAGACAAGCCCATGGATGTGTTCGGGGAGCGCTGGGAAAATCATGTTGAAAAATTAAAAGATGGTTTTGCAGAAATAGGTCCCGAGGACGTGACGGTGCTTTGCGGTGACCTGTCCTGGGCTATGAGCATTGACCGCGCGCGGGAGGATTTTCTGTTCATTCACAGCCTGCCGGGGAAAAAAATAGTGCTTAAGGGTAACCACGACTATTGGTGGAGCACTGCTTCAAAGGCGTATTCGTTTTTCGCCGAGAACGGAATAGACAGTATTGAGATACTCAATAACAACTGCATTTTTTACGGCGACACCGCCATATGCGGCACGCGTGGATGGTTTTATGAGCAGGAGCGGGGACAGGAGCATGACAAAAAGATAATGGCACGGGAGCTGTTGCGTCTGGAGACGAGCCTTAAGGCCGCAGGCGAGCGCGAGAAGCTTGTTTTCCTCCACTATCCGCCGAAGTATGGCTCTTATGAGTGCGGTGGGATACTCTCGCTCCTTGAACGATACGGAGCCCGACGCTGCTGCTACGGACATCTCCACGGCCGCTGTCACCGCAGCGCTTTTCAGGGAGTGCTCCGCGGCACGGAATATTCGCTTGTGTCGGCGGATTATCTTTTATTCAGACCAAAAAAAATACTTTGATATCATCCCAAGAAATTTCGGAAATTGTTTGCATTTCGGGCGTTTATCTGTTATACTGTCCCGGCATGTTTATTTTGTAAAAGTCAGTACTTTCTGATAATGTATAGGAGGAAGACACCCCATGGACGTAAAAAACGTTGAAAAGAAAGACAACGGCAAGCTGACATTTCAGGTCGAGGTGGACAGCGCAGCGTTTGAGAGCGCGGTAAATAAAGCATATCTTAAGACCAGAAAAAATATCTATGTCCCAGGCTTCCGTAAAGGCAAGGCGCCCCGCATGGTGGTTGAGGGAATGTACGGGGCCGAGGTGTTTTACGAGGACGCCGTGAACGAGATAGCGCCCGAGGCGTATGAGCAGGGGATAAAGAATGCGGACATGAGAACTGTCGGCCGTCCGTCAATCACCGATTTTAATGTCGGCGAGGACAAGAGCCTGACCATTGATTTTATTGTTGCTCTCTATCCTGAGGCGGAGCTCGGGCAGTACAAGGGCCTTGAGGTTTACAAGGAATCTGTTGAGGTCACGGACGAGGAGGTTGCTTCGGAGCTCGAGCGTGTGCGCAAGCGCAATGCCCGCATTATAAACGTGGAGCGCGAGGCTGCTGAGGGCGACACCGTGAACATCGACTACGACGGCTACAAGGATGGCGTGCGCTTTGACGGCGGCAAGGCCGAGGGACAGGACCTCGTGCTTGGCTCGAAGCACTTTGTGCCGGGCTTTGAGGAGCAGCTTATCGGCGCTAAGGCCGGAGATGAGCGCGAGCTGAACATTACCTTCCCCGAAAATTACCACGAGGGCCTGGCCGGCGCGGATGTTATATTTAAGGTCAAGGTCAACGAGGTGCGCGAGTCTCAGCTGCCTGAGCTGGATGACGACTTTGCCAAGGACGTGTCGGAGTTTGATACGCTGGACGAGTACAGGGCGGATATAAAAAAGAATCTCCTTACTGCCAAGCAGGACGAAGCCGATAAGGCATTCCGCAACGCGTCTGTCGATAAGGCCATTGAGAACATGAGCGTCGAGGTGCCTGTGGAAATGCTGGAGGAGCAGCTTGACAGCATGATTGCCGATTACAGACAGAATGCGGCCATGAACGGTATGGACTTCGGACAGTATCTCGGAATGATGGGTATGAATGAGGAGAGCTTCAGAGCTGTTCTGCGCCCGTCTGCCGACAAGCAGGCCAGAGGCGATATACTTCTTGAGGCCGTTGCCAAGGCTGAGAGCATAGAGCTGACCGAGGAGGAAGTGGAGCAGGAGTACAAGACCGCCGCTGAGAACTACCAGGTTGCCGTGGATGAGGTCAAGTCCGCTATCCCCGAGGAGCTTGTACGCCGCGACCTGCGCCTGAGGAAGGCCGCAGACCTTATTTGCGACAGCGCCGTTGTCACCGACAAAAAGCCCGAACCGGAGGCCGAAGAGGAAAAGACAGAAGATAAGCCGAGCGATGCTGAATAATCCTGGAGATAAAAGGATATGCTCTCTTGGATAAGCTGATAAGTGAAAGGAGAGTTTTATACAAATGAGTTTAGTCCCTTATGTTGTGGAGCAAACATCGCGCGGCGAGCGCTCCTATGACATCTTCTCACGCCTTCTCAACGACCGCATAGTTATGCTTTCTGAGGAGGTAAACGACACAACCGCAAGCCTTATCGTGGCGCAGCTTCTCTATCTTGAGGCGCAGGACCCGGACAAGGACGTGCAGTTTTACATCAACAGCCCCGGCGGTTCTGTAACCGCAGGCATGGCAATCTATGACACCATGCAGTACATCAAGTGCGACGTGTCCACGATATGTGTGGGGCTCGCCGCGAGCATGGGCGCGTTCCTCCTTTCCTCGGGAGCTAAGGGAAAGCGCCTTGCCCTGCCGAACGCGGAGATAATGATTCACCAGCCCTCCGCCGGCACACAGGGCCAGATTACAGACATGGCAATACACCTCAAGCGCCTGGAAATTGTTAAGACGCGCATGAACCGTATTTTGTCGGAAAATACCGGCAAACCGATTGAGGTTGTCACCGCCGACTGTGAGCGCGACAACTTCATGACCGCCGATGAGGCATTGGAATACGGTCTGGTAGATAAGATTATAGCAAAGCGATAAAACGCAGCGCGGGGACGCTCCGGCGTCCCCCAAAAATGTAATGTAATTTGTTATTTTTGTGATTTGGGGAGAAATCCTTTATGCAAAACAAATCGGAAGAAAAGAAAAACATCAGATGCTCGTTCTGCGGCAAGCCGCAGTCGCAGGTAAATCGGCTCATAGCGGGCAACGACTCGTATATCTGCGACGAGTGCGTGAAGCTGTGTATGGGTATAATCGAGGACGATTACTCGCTCAGCTACTCTGAGCAGAACGGTGGTTCCGAAACCCTGAATTTTGCAAAGCTGCCGAGGCCGGCGGAGATACGCCGCGTGCTCGACGACTATATCATAGGTCAGGACAGTGCAAAGATAGCTCTTGCCGTGGCCGTGTACAACCACTATAAAAGGATACTGAGCATCGGCACCGACAGCGATGTTGAGCTGCAAAAAAGCAACATACTACTGATAGGCCCAACTGGCAGCGGTAAAACACTTTTTGCCCAGACTATGGCGAAGCTGCTGGATGTACCTTTTGCCATCGCTGATGCTACAACGCTCACGGAGGCCGGATACGTCGGAGAGGATGTTGAGAACATACTCCTGCGCCTTCTCCAGGCCGCGGATTTTGACGTTGAGCGCGCGCAGCATGGCATAATCTACATCGATGAGCTGGATAAGATATCACGCAAGAGTGAGAATACCTCCATAACGCGTGATGTGTCCGGAGAGGGAGTGCAGCAGGCGCTTTTAAAAATACTCGAAGGTACCGTGGCCGCCGTACCGCCCCAGGGAGGAAGAAAGCATCCTCACCAGGAGTTTATACATGTAGACACGACGAATATCATGTTCATCTGTGGAGGCGCGTTCGACGGGATAGAAAAGATAATAGAGCAGCGTCTTGATAAAAAGACCATGGGCTTCGGCGCGGAGATAAAAAGCAAGGCCGAACGCAGTGTGGGGGAGATTCTCGCTCACGTACAGCAACACGACCTTCTGCGCTTCGGTATAATACCGGAGCTTATCGGACGCCTTCCTGTAATAACGCCGCTGTCCTCGCTCGGAAGGGACGACCTGATAAGAATACTTACCGAGCCGAAAAACGCGCTTACGAAGCAGTACAAGGCCCTGCTCAAGCTCGACAGTGTGGAGCTTGAGTTTGAGCAGGAGGCACTCGGCGCGATAGCTGACAAGGCCATTGCCATGGAAATAGGGGCGCGCGGACTGCGCAGTGTTATGGAGGGCGTGATGACGGATGTGATGTATGCCGTTCCCTCGGATGAGACAATAACAAGAGTTGTAATAACAGCAGAGAGCGTGAAAAACGGCACAGCGCCGCAAATTATAAGGACGACGGACAGAACGCAGCTTTCGTCCTGATAAACAATACCCGAAAAGGCGTCGCAGACCTCGCGCCGTAAGGCGTGCAGCGGAGCGATGCCTTTTCAAAAAAGTGGCGGCGCCACTTTTTTGATTTGCCTTATCTTGACCTTGACTGCCTCCGGCAGTCTTGCCGGAAAGGAGGAGAAATATGGATAATAAACCTGATATGGAAGCTATGACTCTGCCGCTTCTGCCGCTGCGGGGGATAACCGTTTTTCCGGGGATGATAATCAGCTTTGATGTGGAGCGACCGTTATCTATTGCGGCGCTTAATGCTGCGCTGGGCAGCGACCAGCAGATTTTCCTTGTTGCACAGAAGGACATTGCCACGGACACCCCTGCGGAGGACGACCTTTTCCGCGTTGGTACGGTGTCCACCGTAAAGCAGGTGCTGCGCATACCGGGCAGTACGCTTGTGAAGGTGATGGTGGAGGGACTTTTCCGCGCGGAAATTGCTGAGATTATGGAGCGCGACGGTTCGCTGGCTGTGGTTGTCGGCAAAATAGACGACGCACCGGTAAAATCGCTGAGCGACAAGAGTGAGCTGCTAATGCGCCGTTGTGTGAGCATGTTTGACGACTATGCCGAGCTGACGGGCACGATAGCTCCAGAGACAATAATCTCCCTCATCGACAGCGACGACCCAGGTTTTGTGGCGGACTATATAACGCAGAACATTTTCCTCAAGCACACGGAGAAGCAGCTTGTGCTTGATGAGCTGCGCCCGATAAAGCGTCTGGAGCTTGTCTCGCGCCTGCTGGCTCGGGAGATAAACATCCTCGGTCTTGAGAAGAAAATAGACGAGAACACGCGCGAGGAGGTCAGCCGCTCGCAGCGCGATTATTACCTGCGCGAGCAGCTCAAGGCCATACAGCGTGAGCTTGGCGACGGCGGAGACGATGCCCAAGACGAGCTGGAGGAGTACCATGGGAAGATACTTGCGCTGAAGCTGCCCGAGCAGGCGCAGGAGAAGCTTATCAAGGAGCTTGAGCGGCTGGCCAAGCAGCCCTACGGCAGTTCTGAAGCCGCCGTGATACGCACCTATTTGGACACATGCATAGAGCTGCCCTGGACCAGCCGCCCGAGGGACCCCGCGGCCATACGCCGCGCACGAAGGTGCCTGGACGAGGACCACTTTGGTATGGAGAAGGTCAAACAGCGCATCATAGAGTTTCTGGCCGTGCGCCAGCTTGCGCCGGATGTTAAGGGCGGCGTGCTGTGCCTTGTGGGGCCTCCGGGCGTCGGGAAAACGAGTATCGCTATCAGCATAGCCCGCGCCACAAACAGAAAGCTGGCCCGCCTGTCCCTTGGCGGAGTACACGATGAGGCGGAAATTCGAGGGCACAGAAAGACTTATGTCGGCGCGATGCCGGGAAGGATTGTTTCCGGGCTTTTGCAGGCGAAAAGCATGAACCCCGTGATGGTGCTCGACGAGATTGACAAGCTTGGCTCCGATTACAGGGGCGACCCCTCCGCAGCACTTTTGGAGGCTCTGGACGGCGAGCAGAACGACAGCTTCCGCGACCACTTTCTTGAGATACCCGTGAATCTGTCGGAGGTTCTGTTTATAACCACGGCCAATACAACCAGCACGATTCCCCGCGCCCTGCTTGACAGAATGGAGGTTATTGAGCTTTCCAGCTATACGGACGAGGAGAAGCTTCAAATTGCGAAAAGCTATCTCCTGCCCAAGCAAAGGAAAAAACATGGCCTGACCGCCGCGCGACTGAAGCTCAGCGACGAGGCGATACGCGAGATAATCAGCGAGTACACGCGCGAGTCCGGAGTGCGCGTGCTTGAGCGCGAGATTGCCGCAATGTGCCGAAAAACCGCCGCGGCTATAGCCGGCGGGGAGAGAAAGAGCGTGAACGTCAAGGCCGGACAGCTTGAAAAGTATCTGGGTGCGCCGAAATTCAAGCCGGAGAAAATGTACGCAGCGGACGAGGTCGGCCTTGTGCGTGGGCTGGCGTGGACAAGCGTCGGCGGCGAGGTGCTGGACGTTGAGGTGAGCGTCATGGACGGCACAGGAAAGCTTGAATTGACCGGCAACCTTGGCGACGTGATGAAGGAATCGGCCCATGCAGCGGTCAGCTATATTCGCACGAGATGCAAGACTCTGGGCATTGAGCCGGATTTTTACCAGAAAAAAGATATTCACATACACTTCCCAGAGGGAGCGGTTCCAAAGGATGGACCATCGGCGGGAATTACAATCTGTATGGCGGTAATCTCCGCGCTGACTGGAATACCGGTACACCGAGACATCGCGATGACGGGCGAGATAAGCCTGCGCGGTCGAGTTATGCCTATAGGCGGACTGCGCGAAAAGACCATGGCCGCGCTGCGCACGGGCATACACACGGTTATCATCCCAGCGGAAAATGAAAGCGATTTGCAGGAGATTGACCCTCTTGTACGCTCGGCGCTGAATTTCATTACAACCGACAATGTGGATAAGGTTCTGACAACGGTGCTGTGCCGCCCGTTCACGCCGCTGGAGGAGGAAGCCGCGCCTCAGCCAGAGAGCGAGCCGGCAGCGACAGAGGCGACGGCCCTGCCAATTCCCGAAAAGGGCGAGCGCGGCAAGCTCGTTATAAGGCAGTAGGGTGGACCCAATGAATCTGCACAACGCCGAATTTATAAAATCCGCCGCGGACGCGGGAGGATTTATACGCGATGAGCTGCCGAGAATAGTATTTTCCGGCAAGTCGAACGTTGGCAAGTCCTCGGTGATAAACCGGCTGCTGAACCGTAAAAACTTTGCCCGCGTCGGCGCGTCACCCGGGAAAACGATACATGTCAATTATTTTCTCATAGACAAAACTGCCTATTTTGTGGACCTGCCGGGCTACGGCTATGCTAAGGTCTCACGCTCAGAGCGGGAGCGCTGGAGCGCGCTCATGGAGCGTTTTTTTGCCGAGAGCGAGCTTATCACGCTCGGCGTGATGATAGTGGACGCACGGCACAAGCCAACGGCGGACGATGTGACCATGGCCGAGTGGTTCAGGGCCACGGGCTGTCCGCTGGTTCTGGCTGCCAACAAGGTGGACAAGCTGAAAAAAAGCGAAATAGAGCCGAATATGGCGCTTATCCGCGAAACCCTCGGCTTCGGCGGAGACGTGCCGCTGATTCCCTTCTCCGCGGAGAAGGGGACGGGGCGCGATGAGCTGCTGAAGATTATCGAGGGGTATACTGAGAATTAAAGAACACAAAAAGCACGGCCAGGCATACGCCTGACCGTGTTTGTTATGTTCGCTTACATTGCACGGAAGCTTACCGTGACAAAGCCATTCGGCTGGAGCTGGAGGACTATGGCGGCCGTGCCATGGGGAGCAGTGTCCGATGCAACTGAGTTCCAAATCTCGGTTGCGCCACCCTCGCCCGCAGCGGCGAGCTCCCCGATATCCGGAGTGTCTTCCCCAGCGGGAGAGGGCTCGCCATAGACGCTTATCAACTTGTTTCGAAGATTAAGGTACAGCTCAAAGGACTGATTCCAGCCCAACGTCAGGCTGTCATTGAAAGAATAATGACCGCCGGAAAGTCTGCCGCCGTCATCGAAGTTATAATGAGCGTTGCAGTTATAGCCGCCGAAGGTGCAGCCATAGCGGACGAGCTCAAAGTATCCGCCCTCAAGCAGCGCGGTGGCGTCATCACCGAATTGCAGCTCTCCGAAGCCTCCGCAGTCAGAGGGGGTATCCGCCGGCGCGGCCTCTGGAGGTATATTCACCGCTGCCGGCGTGAGGGATTCCTTGCATGAAGTCATAAAAAGCGACAGAATGAGGAAAGAAATTAATGTGTGTGTAAGCATTTTTTTCATGCTGTCGACCTTATAGCTGAAACAAATGCGGATATAAATTTTTTCATTGTATGTCCCTCCGAAAATCATTCGAAAGTCTGTTTTTATTTTTTGAGTTTACCGCATTGCATTCTTACCTTTCTTGTGACCATGAAATGCCTAAAAAAATATAACACACGGCAAATGATTTGTCAATAATGTCAAAAGCAGTTACATTGACTTTCACACTTGCTTACACCCGCACTACCCGCGTGGCCGCCGCGTCGCGGAAGGCTCGGTCGTGCTCGACAAAAAGCATCGTGGGCTCAAACTCGAGTATCAGCCGCTCTATCTGCATACGGGAGTACAGGTCGATGAAGTTCAGCGGCTCGTCCCAGACGTAGAGGTGGGCGCTTTGGCACAGGCTTGCGGCGAGCAGCACCTTCTTTTTCTGCCCGAAGGACAGCTCGCTCATGTCCTTTTCAAACTGCGTGCGGGCAAAGCCGGTTTTTATCAGAATAGCCTTGAAAAGACTCTCGTCTATGTCCTGCTCCGCGGCGAACTCTCTCATGCCGCCTGAGAGAAAGGACGCGTCCTGCGGTACGTGGGAGATTACCAGTCCCGAGGCCGTGCGCACCTCGCCGCGGCGCTCCGCCGCGCCGTCTAACAGCAGGCGCAGCAGGCTGCTTTTGCCGCTGCCGTTGCCGCCGTCAAGGGCCACGCGCTCGCCGCGGCGCACCTCAAAGCTCACGGGCGCGCAGACTGCGCGGCCGCCGTAGCAGGGGCTGACCCCGCAGTATGACACGAGCACGTCTGCGTGGTGGCTCAGTGCAGAGAGCTTTAAATCCGGCGCGTACTCAAGGTTTTTCAGCAGCGCGGATTTTTCCTCCGCGGCCTTCTCCTGCCGGGCCTGGATGGACTTTGAGCGCTTCATCATCTTCGCGGCCTTATGGCTGACGTAGCCGCTGTCGGCAGCGGCGGTTTTTGTTTTTTCCAGCTTGTAAGACCAGCCCTCCGCGCGTTTCGCGGACTGCCGCAGACGGGAAATATCGGCCTTGAGGCGCTCGTTTTGAATAGCCTCGGACT
Source organism: uncultured Eubacteriales bacterium (assembly GCA_949744165.1). Classification (GTDB taxonomy): domain Bacteria; phylum Bacillota; class Clostridia; order Oscillospirales; family Oscillospiraceae; genus JAMPGF01. The sequence goes on from CATJWG010000152.1 coordinate 9,079, forward strand.
CCTGGCGGCGCTCAAAATTTTCCATGAAGGAGGAAAAGCTTCCGCCTTGAACCTGCGTGTCCGAGCGGTTTATTGAGAGAATATGGTCCACGCAGCCGTCTAAAAAACGTCGGTCATGCGACACGAGGATGAAGCCCCTCTTTCGCCGCAGATAGGCCGCGACCCTCTCACGGCCGTTGATGTCAAGGTGGTTGGTTGGCTCGTCGATAAGCGGAAAGCGGTCATCGCCGAGGAAGAGCGCGGCGAGCAGAGCCCGCGTCCGCTCGCCGTTGGATAGCGTTGCGAAGGGACGCTCAAGCGTCTGCGCTTCCAGTCCGAGCAGAGAGAGCTCGCGCTCAAGCTCCCAGTCCTCAGCTTCGAGACAGGCGCGCCGCAGTACCTCCAGCGTTGGCAGGCTCCCATCAGGTACGGGACGGGGAAAATATTCAAAGCGCACCGAGGAAGTTATTTTGCCGCTGTACTCATGCTCTCCGAGCAGCAGGCGCAGAAGCGTTGTCTTGCCGCGTCCATTGCGCCCAACGAGTCCGAGCCGCCAGTCAGTGTCGAGTGTGAGGCTGAGGTCTTCAAACACGTTGTCGTAGCTGCCTGGGTAGGAAAAGGTGAGGTTTTCTATCTTAATCATCGACATAAGGTAAATCCTCCCGATAAAAATAATTTGAGCCGCAGGAAAAATTCCCGCGGCTCGTAAAAATGCGTCCGACCCACCGCGCACGGCGGCAAATCAGACTGTATTTCAAGCGGACGTGGATGTAGTTTTCCTGCAACGGGCGCAACGATACCATAAAGGCACCGCGCGCAGCACGATTTTATTTGCAGGAAAAACCGGACATCCTTCCACCCCTTTTTATCAGAATTCACATGCACTATATCATGCAAGGGAGAAAAAATCAAGAGCAAATTGAAACTGATGCTTACCGTTGATTAAAGAAAGGGACTATGATAAGATTAGTAAAGATAAATGGTTACTGAAGCTTAGGAGGAAAAAATGAGAGAAGAATGCCTGCTCTGCAAGGCTCCGCTTGAGTATCGTGAGAAGGATGAGCTTATGGAATGCGCGGTATGCCACGGGAAAAAGCTGAGCAAAACAAGCTGTGTTAACGGTCACTATGTTTGCAATGAGTGCCATACTGCCGGTATAGATACTATTATCGGGCTGTGTATGGCGGAGACAAGCAAAAATCCTCTTGAAATTATTGAGAAGATGATGGAGCTGCCATTTTGTCATATGCACGGGCCTGAGCATCATGTTATGGTAGGAGCCGCACTGCTGACCGCTTATGATAACGCTGGCGGAAATATTGACAGAGAATCGGCTTTGACAGAGATGATGAACCGGGGAAAGAGCGTTCCGGGAGGAGCCTGCGGCTTTTGGGGTGCCTGCGGAGCGGGGATAAGCTCGGGAATGTTTATTTCCATAATCTCGAAGTCCACGCCTTTGTCGCGTGAATCTTTTGGGCTTTCACATCATATGACGGCAAAGGCGCTGAATGAAATAGGAAATATTGGCGGTCCGAGGTGCTGTAAGAGGGATTCATATTTGTCAATATTGGCAGCCATAGAATTTGTGTCGGAAAATTTTGGCGTGAAAATGGAAAGCTCGGAAATTATATGCGCATATTCCGTACATAACAATCAATGTATTGGAAAGCAATGCCCGTTTGCATAAGCAAACTGTAGATGAACAGCCTCAATAGCCGCGCCGCTTCAAATCAGCGACCAGCTTGACGTAAAATTCACGCACGTCGAAGCCTCGGATGTTCTCACGGTTGAGGTCCACAACGTCGCCGTGGGAGATGCCGCGCTTTCCCTGCGGCTCGAGCAGAGTGAAGCTGTCTCCCCATCTGGCGGAGTCTACGGACACAAGCCCGTCGTTCAGGCCGTCGAAATGCTTGACTATGGGATAGGTCATGTTCAACGGGAATTTACCATTCTGCGCTTTCTTGCAGTAGGACATTACGCTCTCGTAAACAACCTCGGATGCGTCAGGAGTAGTCTCGTTGCGCGCAAGGCAGGCGCTCTGCGTCAGGTCTGTCACCGCGGCCAAAAAATCAGGGTTGGTGTCGCCAAGCTTTTTAAGCGTGGAATTGTAGGCCAGAGCCAGCTTTTGACGCACCGACTCCGGCACCTTGCCGAACAGATATTCCGCAAAAATGCAGCCTCGGTGCGGGGTGTTTATGGTGGTCAGGGTTGCCACATACGGCGCCATGCCGAAGTGGGAAATGGCGGCACGGCTGTCCAGCCCACCCTTGGAGTGGGCGATGATATTTACCTTTTCACAGCCGGTCTCTTCCATAATCTTACGTATGCGCTCAGCCAGCTCACGCCCGCTGTCCTCAACTGATGCGGCGGACTGCTGCTGCCCGTAGTACACTGTGGCGCCGTTGCGCATGAGCTCCTTAGGAATACGGCCCCAGTAGTTGAGATAGCGGAAGTCGCGGAAGAAAACGCCGTGGACAAGCAGAATCGGGTATTTCGTTTTGCATATCTCGCTCTCGGCGCGCACTGCGTCGAGCTCATATTTCTGCGTCTCAAATTCGGCTTCGTCTGAGGTAATGCGGATAATCTTATGTAAATACCAGAGGTTTACAAGCGGTATCCACCCGCACAGGGCCGCCAGCACGCGGTGCTTTATGCCGAGCTGCACGGAGCTGAGGTAGACGCGGAGCATACCGTTCCAGAACAGGATGGTAAGGGAGAGCGTGACAATCAGCAAATCCGCAATTACCACGGCAACGATAACCCCCGTGCCGAAGCCGTCGGAGGAAAGACCGTTGCAGAACATGTACAGCCACACAAGCTGAGGCAAAGTAACCGCCGCGGTAACCGAGAACAGCCGCAGCAGCTCCGTTCCCTCCGCCAAAAGCTGTATACGCCTGGTCGGCGATTTTTTGGGCAGGGGACGGATGTTGACAAGCACGAAAAATACCGCCAGCAGGGGCCAGAGCCATTTTGGATTGAAGGAAGCAGGGAAAATGAAAGCCAGTAACCAGACCAGCGGCACGGCATTTACCGCTGCGGAAAGCAGCAGGAGATAGAGCGTTCTTCTGATATATTTCATGGTATTTGCTCCCTAATATTTTTTTACGAGCTTGGAAATCAGCGCACGGCAGGTATTCATCTGAATACAGGCATAGAAATTTTCAGTTGCTTCTTTTCCCTGTCCTACGGTTGTTGCATTGTTAGCGTCTTCCTCCGTTTCCCAGAGAACAAAGTCGGTCCACGTACTGCCCTGAAGATAATGCTCCCAGTATATAAAGCCCTTCGCTTTGGAAATGACTTCATCATGCAGCTTTTGCGTCAAATGTATAAACTGTTCTTCGCTGACATTTTTCTTAAGCTTGTATGAAAAAATCCATGCTGTTTTTGCCATGTTACTCTCTCTCCTTTTTAGAATGTCACATAAATTAATTTTATCATATAGACAAACGCAATTCAATATACATCAGTAACATTATAAGAGCTCATGCCTTTCCGCACGGTGGAGTGGAAGGGATATTTTCCTTGGCATCTTGCATTTTGGGGAAATATAAAGTATAATTACCAAATAATCGGAAAACGGCTGCACGAGGGAGGCGGGTAGATGAGAGAAGCCGCGGAAATATGGAACGGGTTGAACTGGAACGTGCTGTACAGTTTGCTTGCGGCTGTTATACCGTCGCTGCTGTGTATAACGCTGCATGAGCTGGCCCACGGCTGGGTGGCTTACCGGATGGGCGACAGCACCGCGAAGAACCTTGGACGCCTTACACTTAACCCCTTGAAGCACATTGACCCGATAGGTCTGGTGATGATGGTGGCTCTGCGCTTCGGCTGGGCAAAGCCCGTGCCGGTGGATATGCGTAATTTCGAAAATCCCAAGCGCGGAATGGCAGTGACGGCGTTGGCTGGCCCACTTTGCAATCTGCTGCTGTCGTGCGTGCTGCTGCTTGTTTACGGACTTATCTTTCTGCCGCTGAGCCGTGCCGGAGGCGCCTTTGCCGAGCTCGTGCTCGACACGGTGTCCACGGCGTCGTATCTAAGCCTGGCTCTGGCTGTGTTCAATATAATCCCTGTCCCGCCGCTGGACGGAGCGAAGGTTGTGTTCTCGCTTTTGAGCGAGGAGAAATATTTTAAGCTCATGCGCTATGAGCGCTACGGGATGTATCTGCTTGTTCTGCTCATGGTGACAGGCGTGCTGCGTGCGCCGCTTGCGGGAGTGACCGAATTTCTGTATGGAAAGCTGTTCGGCATAGCGGAGCTTGCGTTTTCGATAACATTGCGATTTGCATAAAGCCGGCGAGAGATATTTTATATGGAACCGACATACCATCTCGAGGGAGTAATTCACAGCAAGGAGGAAATGGAGGACTTTGAAGGTCCGCTGAACCTCATACTCATGCTCCTGTCAAAAAATAAAATAGAAATACGCGATATTCAAATCTCCGAGATTCTTGAGCAGTATCTGGTCTATCTGGCTGAGATGGAGGCCATGGACTTGGAAATTGCCAGCGAATTTGTCCAGATGGCGGCTCACCTGCTGTATATAAAGACAAAGATGCTCCTGTCCTCACAGGAGGACGTGTCGGAGCTTGAGCTGCTGCTCACATCACTTGAACAGCTTAAGGCCAGGGACGCATACGCTGGTGTAAAGGAGATAACGCCTCTGCTGGACCAAGCGTCAAAGCGGGGCTTTATGCTGCATACAAGACCGCCGGAGCCCCTGCCGGAGCAGGGTGAGTATTGCTACAGCCACGAAAGCTATGAGCTTCTGCGCGCGCTGGCGAATGTTTTCATGCGTGGCCGTCTCGGACCCGAGGCGGAAGAGGACGAGCCGCCGGCGCGCCGGCGTATAGTGCCGCAGCGTATTGTCTATAATGTCCGCGACAAGAGCCGCGAGATTTTAGAGCGCTTCCGCACGTTGGAAAGGGTGGAGCTCGGCCGGCTGTATGCCGACAGCCGCAGCCGCAGCGAGCTGGTGGCGGTGTTCATCTCCGTGCTGGAGCTGTGCAGCATTGGCGAGATAGCCTTGAGCCTTGAAGGAGAGGAGATAGTGCTCTCCTTTACCGGTGAGAGCGTGGACGATTCACTCGATGCAATGTCGTAAGTCCAAAAAAGTTTTTGATTGAGCAGGTTTGTACATGGAAGAAGAAAAAGTGGCAGCGGCTGTGGAAGCCGTGCTGTTTGCCTCAGGTGACCCTGTGCCGGTAGGACGGCTGGCCGAGGTGCTCGGAGCCGAGGTGGGAGAGGTGCTCGCCGCAGCGAAAAAGCTTGCCGACCGGTACAGCTATGAGCAGCGGGGCCTGCGTATTCTGCAACTTGGTGATAAGCTGCAAATGTGCTCCTCTCCTGAGTTTTCACGGGAGATAAGCGCCGCGCTGGAACAGAGAAAGCCGCCGCGCCTGTCCCAGGCTGCGCTTGAGGTGCTGGCGATAGTAGCCTATTATCAGCCGGTCACACGCGCATACATTGACCAGATTCGCGGAGTGGACAGCTCCTATACGGTCGGTGTGCTTACCGAGCGCGGACTTATCGAGTCAGGCGGAAAGCTGGATGTGCCGGGCCGTCCGTCGGTCTACTGTACGGGAGATGTGTTCCTGCGCACAATGGGGATAAGCGACCTGTCAGAGTTGCCGCCCCTGCCGGATTTGAGCACGGACGAGGGGATAATAGCTCTGCAAAATAAAATTGATGAGCTTAAGTCCGGTGTGCTCAGCGGACAGATGAGCATAGGCGAGGAGCAATGAGAGGTGCACCCGCCGCGGGAAGGAGAAGGAAGCGTTGACCGCCATAGCAATAATATTGGCTATAATAATACTGCTGCTTCTCCTGCCCGTAGGTGTGGACGCGGCTTTTGTGGGCGGTGCTTTCTCGCTGAGCGTGAAAGCAGGGCCGCTGAAGCTGCGACTGTTGCCGGCAAAGCCGAAGAAAAAGAACAAAAATCCGAAGCCGAAAAAACCGAGGAAGCCGAAGAAACCAAAGGGGGAAAAAGACGGTGAGGCTAAGTCGAGGGCGAAGCTGAAGCTTACGCTCGCAGACATAAAGGAAATGGCCAGTCTCGCGCTAAGAGCGCTGTCGCGCCTGCGCCGCTTTCTGAGTATAGACGTGTTAATGGTCCATTTGAGCGTAGCGGGAGATGACCCATACGACACAGTCAGGCAGTACGGTGCTGTAAACGCTGCGCTTTGTGCGTTACTTCCGCATCTCCACAGGGCGTTTAAGATAAAAAAGCAGGATATACAAACGACGATAGATTTTGCTCAGGATAAGATAAGCGCGGATGTGCGCTTTGCCGCGACATACCGGATTTGGGAGCTGATGTGCATAGCCTTCTGTGCTCTTGGTTCGGCGATAGCGTGGCTGGTCAGGCACAGGAAGCGCACGAAGGCTGCGGCAGTCTCGGCGCAGGCAAAGGCAAAAAGGAAGAAAACTGACGCCAAGGAAGAAAAAACGAATAAGCGGGCGCCGAGCGCCGCGGAAGAAAAGAAAGGAAGCTGATTATGGAAAACAGCAGCAACATCGGAAACCTTATGGATAGCACTATGTCAAAGATACGTGAGATGGTGGATGTGGATACTATTATTGGCACGCCGATAAACACGCCGGACGGGATAATGATAATCCCCGTGTCCAAGGTCAGCTATGCCTTTGGCGGCGGCGGTGGAGACTATCCGTCCAACAACAAAACCGCCTTTGGCGGCGGCTCCGGCGCGGGTGTTAAGATTGAGCCGATAGGCTTTCTCGTGGTCAAAGACGGAAACGTGCGCATGATAAACATCACTCCTCCAGCCGCAAACACGGTTGACCGCGTAATTGAAAAGGCTCCTGAGCTCGTTGAACTGGTCGAGGGCCTGATGGATAAGCGCAAGCAGGGCCAGACAGAGGAAGCGTAAATCCGCGAAGAATGAGGTTCGCGCGGAGTCCGTGACCGAAAGCGCGAAGCGAATCGCAATAGAGAAAGGAGCTATGCCTCTTTTTCGATTGCGGCATAAAATTTCTTAAATGGGAATATAATAAGCACTGCCTTATACTTGGGAGGTAGTGCTTATTTATGAAAAAACGACTGATTGTCACAATGATGCTTTTTTCCGTGCTGCTGACGGGTAACGCTTCTGCTGCGGACATATCGGCAAAGTCCGCGATAATCTATGAGCCCGTCACGGGCACGGTGCTGTATGAGAAAAATGCGGACGAGCGTATGCTTGTCGCCAGCACGACAAAGATAATGACGGCGCTTATAGCGATTGAAAACTGCGACTTGGACGAGCCTGTAAGCATAAAAAGGGAGTATACTGGAATCGAGGGCTCGTCGATGTATCTGAAAGCAGGGGTGAGCTATACGCTTGAGGACCTGCTTTACGGCATGATGCTTGCATCGGGAAACGACGCGGCGCTGGCAGTAGCTGGACATGTGGCCGGCGGAGTGGAGCA
>CATJWG010000153.1 GCA_949744165.1 uncultured Eubacteriales bacterium
CTTCTGTTCACACCTGCGGATGTGTGCCTTTATGGGGAGGAGACGGCGCGTGCGCTCGTCAGTTCTGGAGAGAGGCTGTGCCGACCATGCTACAGGGGGAGGCGTGGACATCCGGTGCTCATTTCCAACGCGCTCATACATCAAATCCTTACCTATGAGGGTGCGGGAGGCCTGTCCGGAGCTATGGACAGCCTTGGCTGCGCTACTGAGCTTGAGGTGGACGTTCCGGAGATTCTGCTGGATGCAGATACACCTGAGCAGTACAGGCTCTTGCTCGAGCTGGACAGGAGAACTTCGAGATGAGGGCAGTGTATCTTGTTCGGCACGGATATCCGGTGCTGCCGGAGGGAAAGCGGCTCTGCGTTGGACGCATGGACCTGTCGCTGTCAGGTGAGGGAAGGACCCAGGCGCGGAGCCTTGGGAAATACTTTACCGGATTGCCGGTGCGGGTATTCTCCAGCCCGCTGAAGCGCTGCCGGGACACCGCGGGAGAGATTTCGGACGATTACCGGATATACAGGGACCTGATTGAGCTCGACATGGGTGAGTGGACTGGCCTGAGCTTCGAGGACATCCGCACACGTTGGCCGTTGCTGTACGAAAAGCGCGGCCGCGAGCCTGAGAGCACGGCGCCCCCCGCTGGCGAAAGCCTGGAGCAATGCGCACGGCGGGTTACACGCGCGTTTTGGGAAATTTTTGAGGAAAACCGCTTCGGAAGTCTTGTCCTATGCGCCCACAGCGGCGTTATCCGCGCGCTGTTTGCCTCGCTTACGGGACGCAGGGCCAATGAACAACTGGCCGCGCCGGGCTGCGGAAGCATAACGCAGCTTATTGTCAGCGGGCGTGAGGTATACGCGGGGGTGTACGGCTCAATGCCGCGGGACCTGCCGTCGTCAATACCGAACGAGGCGGAGTGTATGGAGCTGCTGAGACAGTACGAAGCACCGGAGCACGTGCGGGAGCATTGCCGTGCCGTGGCGGAGCTCACGCGGGAGATATGCCGCGAGCTGAACAGACGCGGTGAGTCGCTCAGCGAGGAGCTGGCTTACGCAGGGGCGCTGCTGCATGACATGGCGCGTACGAAGCCGCGACATGAGGAGTATGCCGCGCGTGGGCTGTGCGAGGCGGGATTTGCCGCCGTGGGCGCGGTGGTGGGCAGCCACATGAGCCTGGTCGGGGAGAGCGCGGACCGCTGGAGCGAGAGCGCGGTGGTGTTTTTAGCCGACAAATTGATTGCAGCCACTCGGCGGGTGAGCTTGGAGGAGAGGTTTTTTATCAATCCCGAACCGCGTAAGCTGCCTTTTATACAGGAAAGATATGAGCTTGCACGCACGCTGCTGCGCCGGCTCAGGGAGGGGGAAACGGATGGAGACAATATTTGAAGCTGCTCGGGTGCTGCTCAGCGCGGGAGAAACAGGTGTGCTGGCCGTGATACTCGGCAGCAGCGGTTCCACGCCGCGGGGAGAGGGCGCGAAAATGCTCGTGTGCGGAGACGGTACGCTGCACGGCACTATAGGCGGTGGACCAATGGAGTTTGCCGCAACAAAGGCCGCAATGGAGATGTCCGGCAACGGGGCGCGCATAATGGACTTTGACATGCAGGGCCGCGGCGTAACGGTTGAGCCGGTCTGCGGAGGAAGCGCTTCAGTTTGCCTGTATCCGCTGACAGGTAAGGACGCTCCGGTGCTTGAAAAAATATGTCTGTGTGCCCAAAAGCGGGAGGGTGCGGTTTTTGGCCTGTGGCATGAGAATGGGGCCTTTCGGCTTTTCTGCCTCGCCGGCGGTGAGCTGACAGGCTCGGGAATGGCAGAGGACGAATGTACCCGCTGTGCCGTTGCCTGCGAGGGCACGGCGGTGCATGACGACGAGCGGCTTGTATACTGCGAAACGCTTGCCGTGGCGCCGCGCGTGCTGCTCATGGGCGGCGGGCACGTCGCATTGGCGACGGCGCGCGTGGCCGCGATTGCAGGTTTTGAGGTGACGGTAATGGACGACCGCGCAGAGTTTGCCAATCCCGAGCGTTTTCCGGGAGCGCGTTGTATCGTCTGTGAGCGCTATGACGAGCTGCCTGTTGAGGAAATTACCCCTGACGATTATATCGTGGTGGTAACCCGTGGACACAAAAACGACCGCGAAGCCCTTGAGTGGGCGCTGAAAACCAATGCCTGCTATATTGGTATGATAGGCAGCCGCACTAAGCGTGACATGATTTACGCCGCGCTGCGCGAGCAGGGTATTTCACAGGAGCGTATAGATTTTGTCCACTCGCCCATCGGCCTGCCGCTCGGCGGCCGTTCACCGGGAGAGATTGCCGTGTCAATCACCGCGGAGCTGATAAGCGAGAGGGTGAGGCTCGGACGGAATAAGGAAAATCAGCATGCTTAGCGCCGTTACGAGAAGCGTCTGTCCCGTGTGCCTGAAGGTACTGCCGGCAAAGCGGGCTGAAGAGGGCGGAAACGTCTACCTCGAAAAAACCTGCCCTGATCACGGAGCGTTCCGCACCCTCATCTGGGAGGGGGCGCCGGACTACTGGCGCTGGGGTGAGCGCCACACTCCCACGCGATTTCGTACGAAGGACAACGTTCGGCGCGGCTGTCCCTACGACTGTGGATTGTGCGGCGCACACCGCCAGCGCACCTGCTGCGTGCTCCTGGAGGTGACAGGCCGTTGCAACCTGCGTTGCCCCGTCTGCTTTGCCGACGCGGGCGGAGAGAAAACCGACCCCGACATTGAGACAATTTCCGGCTGGTACGACATGCTATGCAGGGAAGCGCCGAACGCGAACATACAGCTTTCCGGGGGCGAGCCGACGGTGAGGGACGACCTTCCGGAAATTATCCGCCTCGGGCGGGAAAAGGGATTTAAATATTTTCAGCTCAATACCAACGGACTGCGTCTGGCTGATGACGTCGGCTACGCACGGACGCTCAAGGACGCGGGGCTCAACTGCGTGTTCCTACAGTTCGACGGTGTGAGCGACGAGGTGTATATTTCGCTGCGTGGCAGAGCTCTGTTTACAGAGAAAAAGCGCGCGATTGAAAACTGCCGCGCGGCCGGACTGGGCGTGGTGCTTGTTCCGGTGGTCGCGGAGGGAATAAATCTTGAGCAGGTGGGCGCTATAGTTGATTTTGCCATTGAGCGCCTGCCGTTTGTAAAGGGAGTTCATTTCCAGCCGCTTACCTATTTTGGCCGCTGTGAGGCCGAGGGCGGCAGGGTCACCCTGCCGCGGCTCATACGCGAGCTTGAGCGCCGGACCGGCGGGCGTCTTAAAGCGTCCGACTTCGCAGGGGGCACGGCAGAAAATGCCCACTGCTCGTTTTCCGCGAATTTTCTGCTTGAGGCGGACGGCAGTATAACAGCCCTGCGCGAGAGCGCCTGCGGCTGCGGCGCGCCGTCTGAAATGACGGACCACAGCGGCACATCCTTCGGAATGCGGGGGAACTTATGTGCCTCCGGCGACCTCAACAACGCAGTGGACCATGCCAGAAACACCGTGGCAAGGCGTTGGGGCGGGGAGCTGCCGACCGAGGAGCCTCCTCCGGAGGACATGCAAAGCCTGGACGGTATGCTGTATCAGCTCCGCCGAGGGCGCTTTTCCGTCTCGGCCATGGCATTTCAGGACTGCCACACGCTGGACCTGGAACGGCTTGAGGACTGCTATATACACATCGTCTCGCCGGACGGACGGCTTGTCCCGTTCTGTGCCTACAACCTTACAAGTGAGGATGGCACGCCGCTTTACCGCGACCGGTGAGGGCTTACAACAATATCAACAACAAATTAATATAAAAGGAAGAAGGGCCGTATTATGAGTAATGCAAATATCAAAGGATACGAGCGTATCCATCTAACCATCAACGGTGTTGACCGTCCGGTGGTATGTGACCTTGAAAAGGACACACTTTCAACCGTCATTCGCCGTTTGGGACTGACGGGAACAAAGGTAGGCTGCGGCATAGGAGTTTGCGGCGCCTGCACTGTCATCCTCAACGGCGAGCTGGTTCGCTCATGCAGCAAGAAGATGAAAAACGTGCCGGAATACAGCGAGATTACAACCATTGAGGGTATCGGCACTCCCCAGCACCTCCACCCGATTCAGCAGGCGTGGATTACCTATGGCGGCACCCAGTGCGGCTTCTGTACCCCAGGCTTCATCGTTTCCACCTATGTTCTGCTCCAGAAGAATCCCAATCCCACCCGCGAGGACGTGCGCGACTGGTTCCAGAAGAACCACAACATATGCCGCTGCACGGGCTACAAGCCGCTTGTGGATGCAGTCATGGCCGCAGCAAAGGTTATGCGCGGAGAAGCGGACATAAAGGACATCACCTACGATTTTGAAAACGAGAAGGAAATTTACGGCTCCAACCGCCCGCGTCCGAGCGCGGTTGCCAAGGTCTGCGGTCTTGTTGACTACGGTGACGACATCGCGCAGAAGATGCCCAGCGGAATGGCGTATCTGGCCGTGACTCTGGCGGGCGCAACTCACGCCAACATCAAGAATATCGATATCTCCGAGGCCGAGAAGATGCCCGGCGTAATCAAAGTGCTGACCGCCGCGGACGTGAAGGGCTGCAACAACGTGGACACCCCGCTTGTAACTCCGCGCTGGACCGGAACCGGCACGCCTCCCTTCCCCGTGATTGCCGGCAAGAAAATCTGTCGCAAAGGCGACGTTGTCGCTGTTGTCGCCGCAGACACCGAGGAGCACGCCCGCGCCGCCGCCGCTGCGGTCAAACAGGATCTTGAGATTCTGCCCAGCTACTTCACCTTCCCCGAGGCCGTCATGCCCGGCGCTATTCAACTGCATGAGACCGGCCCCAACTCCTACATACGCTCACCGCTGATTAAGGGCGAAGAGGACCTTGAGGAGCTGTTCGATGAGGCCGAGTACGTCGTCGAGGGCAGCTTCCATTCCCAGCGTGAGCCGCATCTGCCAATTGAGCCGGATGTCTGCCAAGGCTACTACGACACCGATGGAAATGTAGTCGTACAGTGCAAGACCCAGGCCGTCGGAGAGGGACGCGAGTCCATTGCTCAGGCCTGCGGCATACCGATTGAGAAGCTCCGCCTTATCGGCAACCCCGTGGGCGGCTCCTTCGGCTACAGCGTAACCGCCAATACCTACTGCATCGTAACCACCGCTGTGCAGAACCTCGGCATCCCTGTAAGCCTGTCCCTGAGCTACGAGGAGTTTCTGCACATGACCGGCAAGCGCGCGGCCACCTTTGTCAACGCCAGGCTCGCCTGCGGCAAGGACGGCAAGATTGTCGCCGCGCAGTATGACCTCGGCCTTGACCACGGCGCCTATGCCGGTATGGCCAGCAAGATTTTCAATAACATGATTTCCGTGGCTTTCCACGGCTATAAGGTGCCCAATATCCGCGCGCTTGCCCGCGGCGGCGTGTCCAACCACGCCTTCAACGCGGCCTACCGAGGCTTCGGAGCACCGCAGATTTACACCACCACCGAGGCTCTCATGGACATGATGGCCGAGAAGATAGGCATGGACCCCTGGCAGTTCCGCTATCAGAACCTTGCCGAGGAGGGAGACACGACAATAAACAGCCGTCCCTACAAGCTCTATGTCTATAAGAAGCTCATGGAAATGCTCAAGCCGCATTACGACGAGTTCAAGGCCGAGGCCGAGAAGGGCCGCGCCGAGGGCCGTCACATGGGCGTCGGCATCGGTATGGGCGGATTCCTGTGCACGCTGGGTATGTGGGACAAGGCGGAGAACGCTCTTGAGCTGCTGCCCGACGGCTCCTTCGCGGTGTACAACACCTGGGAGGACATGGGCCAGGGCGGCGATATCGGCAGCGTAACCGTAACGGTCAAAGCTCTTGAGGAGCTCGGCGTCAAGGCCAAGGACGTGCGTCTTGTGATGAACGACTCGCACCGTTGTCCCGACAGCGGCGTTGCCGCGGGCAGCCGCAGCCATATAATGAACGGCCGCGCGGTTAAGGCTGCGGCGGAGCTGCTGGTAAATGCCATGCGCAAGGCCGACGGTAGCCTGCGCACGTATGACGAGATGGTTGCCGAGGGCATACCCACCAAGTACGTCGGCCATGTGGACAACATGAATCTGGGCATCGACCCGGGCTTGAATCCGAATAACGGAGAGGGCGACAAGGACGGCCAGTACATGTACGGCTGCAACACCGCGCTTGTTGAGGTGGACGTAAACACCGGTAAGACAAAGGTCCTGCGCTTTGCCTGCTGCGCCGACGTGGGCGTTATCGGAAACAAGCTGGCCGTGGACGGCCAGGCCTACGGTGGAATCTCCCACTCCATAGGCTTTGCCCTGAGTGAGGATTATCAGGACGTGGAGAAGCACCGCAACATGATTGCCTGCGGCATACCGCAGGTCAGGGACATCCCCGATGATATCCGTGTGGAGTATCTTGAAACCCCGCGCACCGACGAGGTGAACGCATTCGGCTCCGCCGGTTGCACCGAGGTGTTCCAGGCTTCCGGACACATGGCGGTTATCAACGGAATTAACAACGCTACGGGCTGCCGTATCTACGAGCTTCCTGCCACTCCCGACAAGGTCAAGGCCGCATGGGCCGCCAAGCAGGAGGGACGTGAGCTCAAGCCCGCAAAGTATTATCTCGGCGACGATTTCGAGGACGAGATGGACTATATCGAGGCGCATCCCATGTGAGAGACATTCAAATGAGAGGTCCTTTAGGGCCTCTCATTTGAGGGGATTCGCTGCGCTTTGCGCCTTTGTTGTATTTCTCCCCGCTCTACGGGGAGAAATACAAGTCGGCGTACGCTCCGCGCAGAGAGTTTTTTCCGACGTACACGCCGCCGGAAAAAACTTTTAAATTTATTCGTACCTGCGCCCGAGCCGCCAGAGAGGGCGACAAAGTGCCCCTGGGGTACGGGCGAGAACTCTGTGAGGCGGCGCGCTATGCGGTAAGAATTTTTCCGAGACGCATGTCCTGGGAAAAATGACTTTAAAAATTTTAATTCGTTGCGCTTTGCGCGCGAAAGGCGTATTTATGCTTTCTGGAGGATGACACCTTATGGAACTGGCAGAGATATCCGCATTTGTGGAAAACTGCATATATGACGCACCGGCGCCGTGCTCGGGGGGATGCCCGTTCGGCGTGGACATACGCTCGCTGCTGCGCAAGGCGGCGCGAGGACGACTGAGCGCGGCTTACCGTGAGCTGAGAACGGCCACGGTGTTCCCCGCGGTGGCTGCGGCGCTGTGCGATGCGCCGTGCATGAAAAGCTGCCAGCGGTCGTTGCTGGGGGACGAGCCGCTGGATATGGAACGGATTGAGGAGGCCATAGTCCGCCTCGGCGGTGGGCAGGAGCCGGACATTTTCCGGATTCCCGAAAAGACCGAGCGCGTAGCGGTAATCGGCGCCGGTCCCGCGGGGCTGAGCGCGGCGCTGAGCATGGCGCAGAAAAAGTATCCCGTCACGGTGTTTGAGAAAGAATCCGGACTCGGAGGACGGCTGCGGGAGCACCCAAAGTTTGACGTATTCCGCGAGGATATTCTGTTCCAGCTTTCAAAGGAAAAGATAGATTTCCGTTTCGGCTGCGAGGTCACGGACCTCGACGCGCTTGAGGACTACGCCGTGATATACGTCGCCACTGGCTCGGGAGGAAACGACTTTCGCCTGCGCGCTGGCTGGGATGAGGAGCTGTATACGACTGCGCGCGAGCGCACATTTATGGGCGGAGGCGTGTGCGGAATACCGACGCTTCAGGCGATAGCCGCGGGACCTGAGCTGTCACGTCTCATGGAGAGCATGATTCAGACCGGCCGCGCCTCCGGAGGCGCGGCAAAGCCGAGGTGCACGGCACACAATCTGCTGCCTAAAAACGCGCAGAAGGCGGAGCATGTTATGCCCGCGGACGGCGAGGGCTACACCAAGGCCGAACTCAAGAGGGAGGCCGCGCGCTGCTTCCAGTGCAGCTGCGATAAGTGTATGGGCGAGTGCGCTGTGCTGGGCAATTATCCCAAGCCGCCAAAGCAAATGGCAATGGAAATTCTGGCCGACTCCGGCCCCCACTTCCTTGCCAGCCGAACCATGACGCGGCAGGTGTACTCCTGCAATCTCTGCCCCGAGTGTACGGACACCTGCCCCGAGCGCGTGAATATGGGCGAGCTGTTCCAGCTATCCCGCACCGCTCGCGCGGACGCGGGTATCGAGCCCGAGGCGTTCCACGATTTCTGGCTGCGTGAGCTCGACTTTGTCTCGCGCGAGGGATTTTTCGCCTCCGCGCCGGAGGGAAAAGCTACGTGCGAATATGTGTTTTTCCCCGGCTGCCGCCTGACGGGCTCCCTGCCGGAGCAGACGCTCGCGGCGCAGAAGCTGCTTACCGAACGCTTCGGCGCAGGTACTTTGCTTGCCTGCTGTGGAGCCAGCGCCTGGTGGGCTGGGGAAAAGGCGCTGTGGGAGGAAAACAGCGCGCGCCTGCGCGCGGCCTGGGAGCAGCTCGGACGGCCCAGGCTTGTTTTGGCCTGCGCAAGCTGCGGGGAGATGCTCACGCGGCTTGTGCCGGAGCTGGAGACCGTACCGCTTTACGAGCTGCTGGCGGGTGAGGAGAACTTGCCTGTGAGCTCGCTTTTCCGGAGTGCGGCGATTTTCGACCCATGCTCGGCGCGAGGCGATGGTATGCGCGCCGGCGTCAGGGCGCTGCTCCGCCGCTCCGGCACGGAGCTTGAGGAGCTTCAGGAGCAGGGCCGATGCTGCGGCTGGGGCGGACATATGCGCACGGCCAACCCCGAGCTGTACGACAAAATTGCGGAGGAACGCGCGCAGGAGAGCGAAAAGCCCTACTATGTCTACTGCGCCAACTGCCGCGAGGTATTTCTTGAAAAGGGCAAGGATTGCCGCCACGTCTTAGAGGCGCTGTTCGGCGAGTGCGGACAGGTGTTTGATATTTCCGCCAAGCATCAAAACCACCTGAGAGTGAAAGGGGTGCTGACGATGGATATGCAGGGCAGGAAATTTGTGCCCGAACGTCACGACTGGGACGAAATAGAACTTGAGATTGGAGATACTGTGCGCCGCGAGATGGAGTGTCAGCTTATCTCCGATGAGGATGTGAAGAAGTGTATCCACGCATCGTTCGGCGGAGAACGCTTCGCAGATTTGCAGGGGCATTTCCTGAGCTGCCTTCACGAGCGGGTGATGAGCTATTGGGTTGAGTATTCACAGGACGGTGAGACCTACACGGTCCATAGCGCGTACTGCCACCGTATGAAATTCGGCGGGGAGGTTGAGCGATGAACGAAGAAAAAAGCTGGCGCTGCGCCAAATGCGGCACAGAGCTTGTGCCCACAAACGTGATATTCCGTTACATGGGCCGCTCGTTCAGCCACGAGGTGCCCGCCTGCCCGGACTGCGGCAGAGTGCTGATTACAAAGGAACTGGCTCAGGGAAAGATGGCCGAGGTTGAGGCGCTTATGGAGGATAAGTAATGAAAAAACACACGAGCACAAAGAAGGATATAGCCCAGCAGTTTATGCTCGGGCGAAGCTGCGGGCAGTGTACCTTCGGCGAGTACGCCGGCGAGCTGGGCCTTGACTTGGACGAGACGGACCGCATTGCCGCCTGCTTTGCGGGGGGGATGCTAATGGGCCAGACCTGCGGCGCGGTGACAGGTGGTCTGATGACTATAGGACTTGCGTTTGAGGACGTGGACGAGGCGCACGAGAAGGCGCAGGAGTTCACGAAAAAATTCGCCGAGCGCCACGGCTCGTGCCTGTGTGAAAAGCTGCTCGGCTGCAATGTGGGAATACCCGGGGAAAAGGAAAAGGCGATAGCCGAGGGTAAGCTTGTTGGGCTGTGCCCTGGCTTTGTCGTGTCTGCGATGGAGCTGCTCGACGATATTCTCAAAGACGTGGATGGGGTGTAAACATGAGCATTTTAAGACCCGGAGGAGTGGAGCTGACCCGATACGCTATGGAGCGCGTGTCTGCCCGCCGCGGACAGAGCCTGCTGGACGTCGGCTGCGGCGACGGAACGGCCGCGCTGTGGCTGCAAAGCGAGCTCGGACTTGAGGTCAGCGCGGTGGACAGGGACGCAGGCAACGTCGCCAGGGCAAAAGAGAATGGCATTGCCGCCAAGGAGATGGACGCCGCGTCGCTCGACTTTACCTCCCGCTCGTTCGACATTGTTACAATGGAGTGCGTGCTCTCTGTGCTTGACAGGCAGGAGGAGGCGCTGCATGAGGCTTACTGCGTACTCAAACCCGGCGGATATCTGATAATCAGCGACCTTTACCGTCGTGCGCCGGAGCTTGAGCGCTGGCAGGACGACTACCGCCGCGCCCTGGCCGATTTTCGTTCCCCGCGTGAGCACGGCGACTGCGGGACGAAAGAGCTCCTGCCTCCGTCGCTGAGTCAGGACGGCGCGCTGGTTATGGACGGGGTGTATAACGTCCTTGACGAGCTTGAGCTTGAGCGTGTGCTGTTCGAGGACCGGACGGGAGACCTGAAGCAGTTCCTGGGCCAGGCCATCATGGATTA
>CATJWG010000154.1 GCA_949744165.1 uncultured Eubacteriales bacterium
ACTGTGCGCTCCATGCCCCTTATCTCTGCGCCGAGAAAAAAGCGCGAATCCGGCACTATGTCCACAAGCTGGGCACGGCGTCCAACATATCCCCCTCCGGGCTCGGCCGGCCCCGTCTCGTGGACTATGCCGGCAGCAATCATGCTGTTGACGTTGGTTGTAATTGTCGGCAGAGTCAATCCCAGGCTCTTCGCGATTTCCGAGCGCCTTATCGGGCCGCGGTGGTATATCACCCTCAAAATGGCGCACTGGTTGCTGACTTTTACACGTGGGAGATTCGCCCCCTGCTCAAACCACATGCCGGCACCTCCAATCAGTCAGTTATGTTTTTTACTATCTGTCATGCCTCACTCCGCGCAGGAACACCTCCGCGACATTGTTTTCTACGTCCAGCACAACCAAGTCGGCGTCCTTTCCGTCGGCTATTGAGCCCTTGGAATCAAAAACGCCTATAAGCCGCGCCGGATTCTCTGTCAGCATGGGCATAAGCTCCTCTATCGGACGACCTGTAAAACTTATCAGATTTTTCAAAGCTGTGTTCTGCGTCAGCGTGCTGCCGGCTCGCGTTCCGTCGCTTTTCAGCTTCGCGTCTCCGTCTTCGACCACGACCTCGTTGACGCCAAGATGATAGCTGCCATCCGGCAATCCCGCGGCCATTATCGAGTCGGTTATCGCGGCCACACGTTCAATTCCCTTGGTCTTGAGCAACAGGCGCACAATTCCAGGATGCAGGTGGCGGCCGTCACATATTGCCTCGCAGTAAATATCACTCTCCATTGCCGCGCCGAGAATCGCGGGACGGTGCTGGTGGAGCAGGGCCATTGCATTGAACGTATGCGTCGCGGCACGTGCTCCCGCTGCAATCGCGGCCATGGCGATATCATAATCCGCGCCCGAGTGTCCGATTGCTACAGTAATGCCCATACGCACAGCTTCTGGTATAAGCTCAAGTACGCCGGGAACCTCCGGAGAGACAGTTATATACCGGACACATCCCTCGGCTCTGTCCTGATATTCTCGCAGCAGTCCGGCGTCGCCGTGGCGCAGGAGGTGCTCAGGCATCGCGCCCTTATACTCGCTCGCAAGAAACGGCCCCTCCAGATGAACGCCCAAAAGCTGCGCGCCGTAGCCGGCGCCCCGGCTCTGCTCGCGGCAGCGGTCGATGCACAATTTTGTCTGCTCCGGCGTATCGGTCAGCACAGAAGCGAGCCACGCCGTAGTGCCGTTTCCGGCAAAGAAACGGGATATCTTTACCAAATCCTCCTCTGTCGCACCATTTACGTCCACGCCCACGGCCCCGTGGGTATGGATATCTATAAATCCGGGCACAATCCGCCTGCCTGCGGCGTCAAAACACTCCTCCGGCGGCAACGGTGCGTCCGGCGGCAGGAGGCGGATTTTTCCGCCTCGCAGGTCTATACTTTTTCTTTCAAACCGGCGGCCGATGTAAACTCGGCCTCCGGTTATGTAGCTGCATTTCAAACGCAAGACCTCCCCATTTGCCGGAGTTTTACTTCGGCAGGTTTGCCACATACTCTGTCATCCGCAGAAGTACGTCGGGGTGCTGCTGAAGCAGTGTCACTGGGAAATGCGCGGAGACCTCACCATAAGCAGCGTGGCGTACTACCGCGCGGTGCCAGTCGCGAAAGCACCCCAACCGTATCTTGCGCGCGCTGTATATTTCTTTCATACCTATAGTGACGCACCAGCGAGGCATATCGTCAATCGCCCCGTTCAGGTCGCCTATAGCGTTTGCCGTGCGCGTTTCGGGCGAAATCTCAAGCACACGTGTGCCAAGAGCGCGGAACTGCTCGGGCGTAAGAGCGTCCTGCGCCTCATTGAACGCAACGTGGCCGTTTATTCCTATGCCTCCGAAGCATATGTCCACCCCTCCGAGTCGCTGTATTGTCTCCCAGATTTTGTCTGGGTCGTTCGGGTCGGGGAAAATTCTTTGACTCTCAGGCATGAGAAGCTCAGGCTTTACCATCGTATAAACCATTCTGTCCATGAAGCCGCGGAAGCTGAGCCTGTGCTCCTTCGCAATCCACTGTCTGTCGTCGGTCAGGTATTCATCCATGTTGATAAACCATACATCCTTCAGGCTTATCTTTTCGCGGTTGACCTGCCCAACAAAGTAGGTATACTGGCCCACAGGGCCGACGGGGCAAATGAAAACGGTCCTCTCCCCCAGTGCATTTTTGCGCTTTATCTCCTGCACCATCTCCTCAGCCATGGTTCTGAAGATGGCAGCGTTGTCCTCCATAACGGCTATCGGCAGTTTTGGCTCGGCTAAGAGCTGTTCTTTATTATAGTAATAATATTCGTGTCGCATTTTCATTTCCTCTCGTTTGCGGCCGGACCCTCGTTCGGCAGGAATCCGTCCATGCTTTTTGTCTGTTCCTCATTCAGCGGAAAAACGGTGAATTTCGACGTTACGTCCAGATACGGCTGGTATTCCTGCTCGTTTTTGCAGATAAAATCACGCATCCCAGCCCACTCGCCCACGGCACGCTTCCGCTCCCCAAGGCCATCAGCTCCATTGCGCAGGCAAAGCGCAGGGTATATTGTCGGTGGTAGTCAAGCAGGCTCCAGAATATGTTCCCCGAGCATCCGTTCTCACATGCAAAGTTCCCGCATAACCTCTGCACCTCGGCCATCCGCCGCGCGGCGTCGGGGTCTTCGCGCACACCCGCACCGTATTTTACTCGTCGGCCAGCCATACGTGCAGGAAGTCTGCGTCATGATGCTGCGCAGCATAGCCCGCCACTCTCCTGGTAAAATTCTCCCGCACCTCGGGATTTGAAAGAAAAAGGTTGGTGTTCGCCGGCACACCAATGAAAAGTCCGTGCACCACGCTGTCCTCTGGTCCAGCTCTCTCTTTTCTTTCGTCAGCGGACTGTCCTGCACATCCTACGAAATACCATCAAAGCCCAACACTTCTCTTGTCCAGCCATGGCCGGCACAGTGCAGCACAAGGCCGCAGCGCTTAACCTCGCATGCTATACACTCCATACCTCGCTGTAGGCTCGCTTACACGAAAAGGGTTATTGTCGTGGTGATACCATCGCTTAAGAAAAGCGTATGGCGTTTTGAACTTGGTAAAAAAAATATTATATCCCACCTTCGGCAGCCAGTCAATAAAATCAAGTATATTCTCCATACTGTCAGCGCCTTCAATGCAAACACCGCAATGTGCAAAAGCTGCGGTCCGGTTTTCGGATTCGGTTATGAGCCGGATTTGCATAGCTGTTCCCCTTAAAAAAGGGCCCGATGGAACTGCGCTCCACCGAGCCCTTCCCATTCACTTTGCGGAAGGAGCCTGATTTTACTCAAGGGCCTCGCTTATAACGTCAAACAGTACGAACTCGGACACATCCTCCACAACCTCCTCAGGCTTGAGGGTCTCGGCTGCCAAAAAGTCGTTCTGCATGTTGACATAGTAGCCCTCAATGGTGCCGTCGGCCATGCCGGACTTAATGTCGTCAAGGCTGAACCAGTGCGCGTCGCCGAGCTGAATAAGCTGGGCCTCAAGATTGCTCTTTATCTGTGTGGCGCACAGTTGGGCAACATACTCGTAATTCTCCTCCTTGGAGCCCCAGTCCATACCCTTGAGCAGGGCACGGGTGAAACGTACGAGCACGTCGTGATTCTCCTCGGCATACTTGGGCAGGCAAATCCAGCTGGAGATGTTGGTCGAGCCGTCGGAGAACTCAATCTCGAAGGACCCCTCAACCTGCTGGAGAATCTGTCCGGAATAGGGGTTCCAACACACAGCCGCGTCAATCTGGCCGGACACAGCGGCCGGAACCATGGTGTCGATTCCCATGTCGTAGCCGTCCACGTCGTCACGGGTCAGGCCGGCAACCTTCAGGGCATTGTCAAAGGTGGTCTCAGAAGTGGAGCCGGAGTTGAAAGCAATGGTCTTGCCGGCCAGATCCTCTATCTTCTCAATGCCACTGTCCGGCATTACAACGACCTTGTCGGTGGTATGTACGGAGCTGGGAGCAAAGATGACCGCATTGCCCAGAACACACAGACGATGCGCACCCTTGCCGATGTAGGCCAGGTCAATCTCGCCGCTCTCCATGGCCGCAATCTCGGACGGACCGTCAGGGAATTCGCTCAGCTCAATGGTGATGCCCTCTTCCTCAAAGAAGCCCTGGTCGATAGTGGACAGAACACCCCAGAGGGAGGCGTAGTTGGGCATGTAAGCGATATGCAGTGTCACGGGCTCAACGGCCGGCTCGGGGTCGGCCTCAGGAGCACCGGTTGGCTCAGCGGGAGCGGGGGCCGGAGTCGCAGCGGGAGCCGGAGTATCAGCCGGCGCAGGGGTTGCGGCTGGCTGGCTGCCGCAGGCGCAAAGGCCCAGGGTCATAACCAGAACCAACGCAATCGCAATAAGCTTCTTCATTTTCATTTCCTCCAATTCAATTTGTTCTTTCTGCTTTTTTTATATCAAAAAAGCGTAAAACGCCTTTTTGAGACTTGGATTATTTCCTTACTTCCAAATACTCCTGATAGACCTCGTTCCATATCTCGGCCTTGAGCTCCATGAAACGCGGCTCGCTCTTGGTGCCCTGGTCTCTCGGATAGGGGATGTCGATATCAACTATCCGCTTGATGCGGCCGGGACGGGCAGACATAATAACCACGCGCTGAGCCAGAAGTACAGCCTCGTCAACGTCGTGGGTTATAAAGAAGCAGGTTTTCCTCTCCTCCTCCCATGTCTTGAGCAGCTCTGTCTGAAGCTGGGCGCGGGTCTGCGCGTCCAGCGCGCCGAAGGGCTCATCCATGAGCAGGACCTCGGGGTTGTTGGCGTAGGCACGGGCTATGGCCACGCGCTGCTTCATACCGCCGGACAGTTCCTTCGGGAAGGAGTTTTCAAAGTCCTCGAGTCCAACCATCTTGATGTACTTGCGGGCTATCTCGAGACACTCCTGCTTCGGCAGGCGCTTCATCTGTGGGCCGAACATCACGTTCTGGATGACAGTCTGCCACGGAAACAGAGCATACTGTTGAAACACCACTCCGCGGCGCACGTCGGTGCCATGAATTACTTCGCCGTCAAGGTAGCACTCGCCGTTTGTGGCCTCGTGCAGTCCGGCAAGAATATTCAGCAGCGTGGACTTGCCGCAGCCGGAGGGACCAACCACGCAGATAAACTCGTTTTCCAGAATATCCAGATTCACGCCGTTGAGCGCCACGGTGGTACCGTGATCCCCTCTGTATTCCTTGACTACGTTCTGAATGCTGAGCTTTATCCCTCTCTCTTCTCCTGCCACGATGTCAGCCTCCTTTCGATAAGGTTTACGAGAATGTTCAGCAGCGTGCCGATGATGCCTATGAGAATGATATATCCAAGCATGGCGTTAGTCTCAAAGGTCGCCTGAAGGGTACGGATTCGCATACCGAGGCCGGCTCTGGCGCCCGTGGACTCCGCGGCCAAAAGAGTGGTCAGCGCCGCGCTCAGGCCAAGGCGCACAGCAGTGAGGATAAACGGCACCGTTGCGGGAAGGGTTATGCGGAAGAAAATGTCCATGTCGTTGGCGCCCAGCACTCGGGCGGCCTTGACGAGCGTGTTGTCAATGTTGCGGATACCGTGGAAGATGGTAATGCACATGGTCATGAAGGTGCATATCCAGATAAGCACCACAGAGGGAGTACGGCCTATGCCAAGCATAATGACAATAAGTCCTGCATAGGCCAGGGCGGGAATATTGCGGATGAAGTTAATCCACGGCTCGATAATCTTGCGCACCGGCGTATACCACGCCATGAGAAAGGCCATGGGAAGCGCCGTGACAAAGCCGAGCGCGAATCCCAGTATGACGGAAATCATACTGCTTGCGAAGTCGCTCCAGAGAGCTTCACGTTCTATCATGGTCTTCATGCCGTCCAGCACGGCCGGCACATAGGGGAAGCTGCGTCCTGTCTTTTCTCCGATAGAGAGAAGGAACCACACTATCAGCGCCACAATCAGGGAAATGAGCAGCCAGACCTTGTCGTTAATTTTTATTTTCTTCTTGCTCTTTGTCTCCATAAGACACCTTCCTTTTCTCGTTTTTAAGCTGCGTGTAAGTGGTTTCCGGCAATACGCCTCCTCTTTCAGCATCAGATTCGCCCAGCGTCCGTCCACATTCGGGCGCCGCGCCCCCTCTTACATACCGTTTGTCCCGTCGTATGGCTCATCTTTCATGCAAAGATGAACAGCGCTTATCGTGAAGGTTTTCGGCAGCGCCAAAATACTCGGGTTGTCGCCCACATATTTCTTCTTCGCGTCGGCAAGAGCCTCCTCGAAGGTGGCTCGCGTTTTCAATCCCATCCCGCGGGCTATACCCGGTTCCTGGGCTCCGACGATATAGATTGCGGAGGTATTCATTTCCGCGATGTGGCCGCAGCTCATCATGGAAAATCCATGGAATGGGTGAAAAGCGTTGCAGAAGCGGTATTTGCGGATATACTCCTCATTCGTGGCAAAATACTCGCCGTAACGGTTCATGTCGGGAAGTATATTCATATAATCGTGCTGGAACATTTCGTAAAGCTCGCGCAGGTAGGGCCAGCGCTCGTCGTGGAAGTAACCGTTGCAGATTGACGAACAGATTATAACGCAGTTGTCCTTCATAACGCGCTTATGACGTATCACCTGAGCCGAGAGAGCCTGCATCATCTGTATCGGGTTGGTGCCCATGCCGTCGCCGTAGTGGAAGGCCTGCGGCATTCCGAACACCATCACGTCATACTTCTTCTCCGCCCAGGGCACGTATGTTCGCTTGTCGGCAACCTCCCAGCTCACCGGCATCATTTCCTTCGCGTAGCCGGAGAAAATCGCTATCTGGCGGGAATAGGTGTCCAGCACCGCGTCGCAGCAGAAGAAGGGGTGGCCCATCTTCTCCTCCATGTGCATACCTATCTCGTCAAACTTTGTACGCATCAGGTTTCTCCCCGACACGGGAGCAAAGTCCGGACGGTGCATCACGTCGGGAACGTGGTGGCTGGCGATGCTCCTCCAGTGTGTTATACCGGTGGCCCAATGCTTGTAGCCGCCGGAGTAACCGCCGTAGGGGTTGCCCTGGGTATGTCCTATCAGAATTGGAATGTCACAGTCAAAGACGTATTTGTTCATTAGCACAGGGTCGCCGCGGCGGGTTTTGCCAAGGTCCACCATGTGCTCACTGTCCTCACTGTCGTGGCTGGTTATCTGGTTTGTGTAGTAAAACTCATTGAAGAGCTTTTCTCCGAGTATCTGCTTCATCTCGCCGACCGTGGCGCGCGGGTGCAGGCCGTTGGAAAACAGCAGCAATATGTCCTTTTTGTCAACGCCGGCAGAGTAAAGCTCGTCAAGGCAGGCACGAATGGATACCTTGCGGTGGCTGGTCTGCTGGCAGCCGCCCTTTACGATGTCTGGTATAACGAACACTACGGTTTTACCGGGGCCGGCCAGCTCCTTTAGCGCCGGCATGCCTATCGGCTGGCGTATGCTCTCCATCGTCGCGGCATACAGGCTGTCCCAGTCCTGCGGCAGACATAGCGGGTCCGGCACCGTCTCGCCGGGGATAAAAACGTCCGTATTGTCCGGCAGCTCCGCGCTCATAAGGCCGTGGCCATATTCAAAATCAAGCTTCATCTTTTCTCTTCCTCCCCGCGTTCAATGTCCAAGGTACAGGCGGATTATCTCAAGGTACTCCTCGGGATAAAAACCTATATCCCCGCTAAACCTCGTCAGGGCAATAAGTCCGCCGTCAATCTCCTCACTCGAGGCAAGCATCGAGGCGTTGTCGGCCTTGAGTCCGCCTCCGTACACCACATCCATACCTCCTGTGCGCGCCTTTACAAAGCGCGCTATCTTAGTTATATATGACTTATCTGCCGGAGTTTTTCCGGGGCCTATCGACCAAACAGGCTCATATCCTATCACTACGCGGCTCTTGTCCACACCGTCGAGTCCGGCGTCAAGCTGCTGCCCGAGCACCTTTTCCCACTCCGGCTACTCCTCGCTCGTCTCTCCAATACAGTATAGCACCGTCAGTCCCTCGGCCTGGGCACATTTTATCTCCTGATTGAGCAAGCGGTTGACCGCGGAAAAATCCGTCACTCCGGCTTCAGATAAAATACCCTTTTTGTCGTTTCTCTCCTCACAGTGGCCGATAAGCGTGGACTTACAGCCCATGGCCCTGACTATCGATGCGGGGCGGTTGCTTGTAAAAGCCCCAAAGTTGCCGCCCTCGGCGGTGTCCGCGCGGTAGACGCTCTGGCTGCCGAGCTGCACCGGACTACCGTCGGCAAGTGCCGAGACGGCGCCGATAAGCTGCGCCTCCGGCAAATACTGCACGAATTCGACCTCAGCAGGGTCGTATTTTTTCAGAGCGTCCTGAGTGCCGACGACGACCGCCGAGCCCCATTCCTTTACGGGCGCAAGCCTGTTGACGCCTCCGTACTCCACCGGCACGTCAAAGCGCTTGAGATTTAAGTAAATATGCTTCATCTATTTCTCTCACTTTCTCAGCAAGGCGTACTGCGGGAAATCGTCCCCCATAAGCGGCAGGGCGTAGTCAAAGAATTTATCGGAAATGGCATTTCCGTCCACAATCCACTCCGTCGGGAACTTCTTCTCCGCGTTGGCTACACCAGCCAGCGGCGTGAGGAACAGGCTGCTGCTATAGCTCGGGCTACGCTCGGCCTTTATCGCGGCCATGTACCCGCTCTCACCAGCCAGCGCCGCTTCCACGGCAAATTTGCCCACGGCGTAGGCCTCCTCGCGGTCAATTTCCGAGACATAGGGTATGCTCGCCCTGCCCAGCAGTCCCGGCTTCTCCGCGCGGGATTTTAAGCCTAACTTCTGAATAATCAAATCTGAAATGTGCTGCGCCGTGCCGCCTGGCACGGTGTGGCCGAAGCCGTCCACTATTCCGGTGTCTGCCAGCGGCTTGCCGTCCAGCCCGCGGATGCCCTCGCTGACAGCTACAAGCAGGCCGCGCCCCTTTGCGTAGCGGCGCTCAACCTCGCCGAGCATTTTATCCGTGTCTACGGGGAGCTCCGGCAGATAGGTCATAACCTCGCATCCGGTCAGGCGCGCAGCCATGGCGGAGGCGGCCGTAACCCAGCCGGCGTTGCGGCCCATGAGCTCGAGCACCACCACGTGTATTGGCAGACCCGAAGCATCCAGCGCCAGCTCCGCGGCGCTCATGGCCGCGTAACGAGCCGCCGAGCCGAACCCAGGGCAGTGATCGGTTACCTCAAGGTCGTTATCCATGGTTTTGGGTATGCCTATAACGCGCAGATCCAGCCCCTCGGTCTTTGCCAGCTCGTTTACCTTATTGCAGGTATCCATGGAGTCGTTGCCGCCGTTGTAGAAAAAACAGTCAATGCCGAATTTCTCCAGCGCCCCCAGCACCGTGGGATAGTCCGCGTCCGTCAGCTTGCGGCGGCAGGAGCCTATGGCAGAGGCGGGCGTATGGTGCAGGCGGGTTATCGTCTCGGCTGGAACATCCGTCAGGTCAATGAGGTCTCCGGCCAAAATCCCTTCCGCTCCGAAGCGGGCAGCGTAAATTTTGTCCACGCTTCCGCTCGCGCGCGCGGCCTCTACCACGCCCTGAAGCGAACAGTTTATAACCGCCGTGGGTCCGCCGCCGTGGGCGACGAGAATATTTTTCCCCATTCAGATGCCCTTCTTTCTGTAGCGCTCGGCCATCTCGTCAAGGCTGATGTTCTCTATGAGCGGGGCCTTGCCCACGCTGTCAAACTCCACAATAAGCGTGCCGACAACCTCACGCACGCCGCGCTCGATGCAGTCAACTATGCATCCAACATCTTCGTCCGGAACGTTGCCGTACATCACGGTGTCCATTATAGGCGGAAGGAACACACGTGGGTCAAAGGCTGAGGGATTTGCCAGCAGCAGACGGTAAATCTCGCTGACGGAGGTTTTCTCGCGCAGCTCCAGCTCTTTGTTGAACAGCTCGCGCAGGTTGCGCGTAACTGCAAGGCGGATATCGGTGTCCACGTTTATCTTGCGTATGCCGAGCTTTGAAACCTCCTTGAGCTGCTCCTTCTTTATGCCGTAGGCATCGTGTATATCGCCGCCCAGGGCGTTTATTTCGCTTACTATGTACTGCGGAACGGTGGATGAGCCGTGGCTCACCAGAGTGCCCTCAATGCCCTCGTGGAGCATGCACTCCTTTGTGGCTATGGCTATCTCCTTGCGGATAACCGTGTCCTTGCCCTTGTTCGCGCCGTGCTTTGTGCCGTAGCTTATTGCCAGCGCGTCCACGCCGGTCTGTCGGAAGAACTTCACCGCGTCCATTGGATTTGTATAGGTGGAGTTTGCCGCAAAGACATGGTCCTCGACCCCAGCAAGCACGCCAAGCTCGCCCTCAACAGTCACTCCTCGCTCATGCGCGTACTTCACAACCTCGCGCGTGAGCTCCACGTTCTCGTCAAATGGAAGCGACGAGCCGTCTATCATAACTGAGGTATAGCCTCCGTCAATCGCCGCGGCGCATGACTCGAAATTCTTGCCGTGGTCAAGGTGCAGCGCCACGGGTATGGGAGAGTCCACGGCGTATTTCTTCACAGCGTTCGCGATGTTCAGCGCGCCCTTCTTCTTGTCCTCGAGCGTGCCGTTGGTAAAGTCGGTGCGGCCGCCCATGAAGGCGTTGGCAAGATCCGCGCCCTGCAGAATCGCCGCGGAACGGAACATCTCATGCACCTCGATAACTGCCTTGGCCTGACATACGGCGTTTACATTAAATGCTCCCTGGGCATAGTTGTATTTCTCCGTTGCGTCCAGTATTGCTTTCATAGGAACAAGCGGCATAGCTTTTACCTCCATAACAGCGGCCTGTCAGCCGATTTATTTTTTTATTTAATTAAATTACATATTTAGAATAAAGCAAAAAATCTCCATTTGCAATTATGAGTGTATACTAAATTCATGGCTTTTCTTTATGAAAAACGCACATACTTCTTACAACTGATGAGCTGTGCTCCTGCTAAGGTTGCACAATTTTTTGACCATTCATCTAAATTTGCACATTAACAAACATGCTTATTGCGGGTTTATGGCAGCCTTATGGTAATTTTTAATAATTTCAGTATGGCATATTTGTATGTTTCCCGCTCTTGCGCCGGAGTACAAAATCCTGTAGACTTGTTTAAATATGCAAAAGCCTTGAGGTAAGGAGAATGTACGGCTGCGTACAGCTCGCCGGACTTCTCGTTTCGGCGGACTCAACGACTCACTCGCGGCTTTCTACGCCCCCTGAGGCGTTGTTTTTGATTGATGGTTGAAGGAGTATTTCAGTTATGGCAATTCTTGTTCTCGGCGGAGCCGGCTATATCGGCTCGCACACGGTTTATGAGCTCATTGACGCAGGGCGCGACGTCGTCGTGGCGGACAACCTTCTCACAGGCTTTCGCGCCGCCGTGCATCCTAAGGCACGCTTCTACAGGCTCGATATACGCGACCGCGCGGCTGTTGACGCGCTTCTTGAGCGTGAGGAAATTGGCGGCGTTATACACTTTGCCGCTTCGTCCCAGGTCGGCGAGTCGATGTCCGACCCGCTGAAATATTACGATAACAATTTAGGTGGCACAACCGTGCTTCTCCAGTCCATGGTCGCGCACGGGATAGACAAGATAGTCTTTTCCTCCACTGCGGCAGCTTACGGCGAGCCGGAGCGAGTGCCAATAACGGAAGACGACAAGACAGCTCCGACAAACTGCTACGGCGAGACAAAGCTGGCCATGGAAAAAATGATGGGCTGGACTGAACGCGCGCACGGCCTGCGCTATGTCGCTCTGCGCTACTTTAACGCCTGCGGCGCGCACCCCTCCGCTACCATAGGTGAGGCCCATGACCCCGAGACTCATCTTATCCCGCTCATTTTACAGGTTCCTAACGGCCAGCGGGATCGCCTTTCCGTCTTTGGAGACGACTATCCCACGCGTGACGGCACCTGTGTGCGCGATTACATTCATGTCTGCGACCTTGCTCAGGCGCACATTTTAGCGCTGGACCATCTCTCGCGTGGTGGACAAAGCGATGTGTTCAACCTCGGCAACGGCGTCGGATACACGGTCATGGAGGTTATTGACACAGCGCGTCGCGTCACGGGTCACGCCATCCCCACGCAAATGTGCCCGCCCCGCGCGGGTGACCCCGCGCAGCTTGTGGCCTCCTCGGCCAAGGCAAAGCGTATACTTGGCTGGACACCGCGCTATGACAGTCTTGAGGACATTGTCGGCACAGCCTGGAGCTGGCACAAGAGCCACCCGCACGGCTTTGAGGAGAAATAAGCGATAGTGGACCGCGACGTTGCCGCTATGTCGGATTGCACCTTATGCACGCTGTCAACGCGTAAAATGCTGTTGACCTGCTGCGAAAGGAAACGGACCTCGTGCTTGCCTGTATGCTCAAGCACGCCGGCGTTTACAATCGCGAGAAGGCCGGCAAAGCCGCGCTTCTGAGGTTTTTGTAGAATACGTAAAAAACTCCTTGAATAATCGCTTCAAGCGGGGGAGACATATGGTAATTTACTTCACCGGCACCGGCAACAGCCGGTATTGTGCACAGCGGCTTTCAAGCCTTCTCGGCGACGAGCTTATGGATTCCTTCCATTTCATCCGAGACGGAATCGCCGCCGAGTTGCTCTCGGACCGGCCGTGGGTGTTCGTCTGCCCGACCTATGCCTGGCGGCTGCCGCGCATTTTTTCTGATTTCATCCGTTCCGGTTACTTCTCCGGCTGCCGAAACGCCTACTTTGTCATGACCTGCGGTGACGATATCGGCTCCGCCGCGCACCGGAACCGGGCTCTTTCTCTCGAAAAGGGCTTCAACTACATGGGCACCCTTCGCGTCGTCATGCCGGAAAATTATGTGGCCATGT
The DNA here is from genome assembly GCA_949744165.1 of uncultured Eubacteriales bacterium. Classification (GTDB taxonomy): domain Bacteria; phylum Bacillota; class Clostridia; order Oscillospirales; family Oscillospiraceae; genus JAMPGF01. The sequence goes on from CATJWG010000154.1 coordinate 12,888, forward strand.
TCCCTGTACCGGAGCGCACGGAATCCCGGCTTATAGTCCACCGCGCACAGCCTGCGCTTGAGCTGGCCTGCCAGTGCATCCGCGGCGTCCGGCCATTCCCTGAAAATCGCCCCAACGCGTTCGGTCCGATTAAATCCGGCGTAATCAACAGTGCATTCTACCGCTTCGTCGTTCACGACAGGGCCTTTACCGTCTCCGACGCCTGCACTGGCTGCGGAAAATGCGAAAGCCTATGTCCGTTATGCAATATCACACTCGCCGCCGGCAAGCCCGTCTGGAACGGAAAATGTACTCACTGCATGGCCTGTATCTGCTCCTGCCCCACCGGCGCGATTGAGTACGGGACGCACAGCATCGGTAAACCGCGCTACCTCTGTCCCGGGGATGCGGAATAAACAGCTTGCGCTCCGGCTTGGTTTCATGGTAAAATCCTTATGACAATTATATACGCAAGGATAAAAACACGTCCCGGTAGGTAGTCCGGGAGTACCCGCTTCGGGTATCAGTAACCTGCCTCCTTGGTTGTCCGTTCCTTGCGCGCGGTCACAAAAAAGGAGGAAAAGCTATGGAAATAACCTGCACAGTCAAATTCACAGTGATGTTTTCCGATCCCTGGTGGGTAGGTATCTACGAGCGGACAAGCGGCGGGCTATATGAAGTCTGCAAAATAACCTTCGGCGCCGAACCGCGCGACTGCGAGCTCTACGCCTTTCTGTCGGAGAACTGGCAAAGCCTGAAATTTGGTCCGCCTGTCCCATCCCCCGGACCCCTCGCCGAAGAGCGGCGTGTCAATCCCAAGCGAGCTCAGCGTCAGGCGCATGATGAAATGCGCGCCAGTATCGGCACAAAAGCCCAGCAGGCGCTGGCTTTCGCCCGTGAGCAGAGCAAAAAGGAGCGCAAAAATCGCACGCGCGAGCAAACCAGGACCGAGAGCGAACGGCAATATATCCTGCGTTGCGAAAAGCGCAGGGAAAAGAAAAAAGGACACTGAAAAAGCGGAATGGCCGTTTTCGGCCATTCCGCTTTTTCACATTTCTGCGCACACAATATCCGCCACCATGTAATCGCCCAGCTCGATTGTGCCCCTCACCTTGAAGGGAAGCCGCCGCTTGAAAATCGGTCCGTCTACGGCAAGCGTGTGGTACTCGCCGTTTTCTCCGCAGATATCAATCCCCGCTGATTTTATGAGCTGCGCAGCCTCACCATCAAGGAGCCTTCCCGCCAGCTCTGGTGGCAAAAGTGTCCGGTTTACGCTTTTTATCAGACATTTGTAGCCGAGGCAGATTAGCTCATGGACTATCCCCTCCCGCCCCCGCTGCCACAGCGGAAAGCAGGACGCAAGTCCCGCTGCCGCGCAGCGTTTCTCCTCCCAGCGTCGGTTGCCATCGATGTCAATGTCTCCAAAGCAGGCCGCCGCGGCTCCCATATCCTTCGCCCGCGCAAGTCCATCCTCAAACGCGTCCGCGTAGGTCTCCCCCCGCGCCGGACAGCTTATCACGGGAATTTCCAGTGCCTGCCCGTAGAGCCTCAGCATTTCGCTGTCCGCTCCGTGGAAATAGGAGCGCCCAGCCTCCTCGTTCACCATAACAATCAGGCATGCCAGCTCGTGCCCCTGCTCAAGCATTTTATGCATGGCCAGCGTGCTGTCCTTCCCGCAGCTATATGACATTGCAAATTTCATATTTTCTCCTCAAGCGTTATACGTTATAAATTCGGCGCGGACAAGTCTGTCCGCGCCGTTTTGCCGTTTTTAACAAGGTTTTTATGCGTTCCACTTTTTCAGGCTGTTGTTGATAACCAGCATACACGCAATCGTTGCCACGGCTGAGATGGCAGCCATTATGAATGTCATGGTGTAGGCTCCCGTTGCAGCGTACATCACATTGGAAACCGCGTTGAAGAATATCGAGCTTAAGCCAAGCGCCAGCATTATCACTCCATAGTTCGCGCCCGAGTGCTTCGGCCCGAAGAAGTCAGTGCTCGTGGCGGGGTTTATCGCCGCCGGCCCGCCGTACGCAAAGGCTGTGAGCAGTATTACCACAAAATAGGCGTACCCGCCGACAAAGATAAGCAGTATCGCCATGACGGCAGTCATCACACTCAGCAGATTCAGCGTGTTTATGCGCCCGAGCTTATCCGACAGAGAGGACATTATCAGGCGCCCCGCGGCGTTGGTAATGCCCGTGACGGACACGCAGGTCACGGCTAAAGCCTCGCTCAATCCGCGCTCCACTCCCAGACCTTTGATAAGCGGCGTAACAAGGTTCCATGTTCCGTTGTAGAAAAATATCCCCAAAAACAAGCACCAGAACGGCACTGTGCGCATTGCCTGACTCAGCGGCATGTCGCGCGTCGTGAGACTTGCCTTGCGTGCGGTCGGCTTCGGCAGCGCGTCCAGATAATCCTGGTTCGGCAGCTTTATCAGCAGGCTGGCGACTATGCCCAGAGCAAGGAACACGATAGACAGTATCCTCAGTGTCAAGCTGATACTCATGCTTTTGAGCATCCCTGCGATTATTGGGCTGAACACAACCGTTGCAAGCCCAAAGGTGGAAGCTCCCAGACCGGATGCAAATCCCCTGCGGTGCGGGAACCACTTCTGTATGCCTGAGAGCACCGCACCGTAGGTTACGCCGCTGCCCAGTCCGCCAAGGACGCAATAGCTTATGTAAAACAGCACTATGCTCGCACCTGCTGGAATTAAGGACGACAGCAGTATGCCGCCGCCGAACAGCACCATTCCCAGCAGGCAAACCTTCATCGGACCCACCTTGTCATTGAGCGCTCCGCCGAGCAGGTTTCCCAGGCAGAATGCAAAGAGCATAAAGCTCGCCACGAGGTTCACCGAGCCCTCTTCCCATCCGTAATAACTTATCGCCGCGGGCTTGAGCACGCTCCAGACATAGAGTATACCCACGCAAAGCTGCGCCACCAGACAGCCGGCTATCGGCAGCACCGGAGATTGTTTTTTCATCGTCTCACCTCACTCGCCGAAAACGGTGTCCAACCCGCCCCACTTTTCTTCAAACATACCCGCATCCATGAGCCTGAGGTCCTCAGATACCGCTGGGGCAAAGTCCATGTGAGCGAGAACGTCTTTTTCCAAATCTATCCCGGGAGCTATCTCAATTATAGTCATCTTACCATCCACAAGCTTCATAACACAGCGCTCAGTAACATACAGCACATCCTGTCCCGGCTTAATGTATTTTCCGGCAAAGGTTATCTGCTCAACCTGCCCGACAAGCTTATGGATTTTTCCCTCCTGTACTATGGTCAGCTTTCCGCCGCCGACGCTCAGCTTCGCCTTGCCCATAAAGGTGCCGCAGAAGACAACCTTCGGAGTGGCGTTTGTGATATCGATAAACCCACCGGGGCCCGTCAGCTTCGGGCCAAACTTGCTGACGTTGACGTTTCCGTCCCCGTCGCACTCGCCCATACCCAGGCAGGTCATGTCAAGGCCTCCGCCGGAGATGATATCAAAGGCGGACCCGTGCTCAACCACGGCCTCGGGGTTATAGCTGCTGCCGAAGTTGGGCAGGGCGCAGGGCACGCCGCCTATCATGCCAGACTCACAGCACATGGTTATACGGTCAATATATCCCTCCTCGGCCAGTATGCTGCCCACGTCCGCGCTCATACCGACGCCGAGATTGAGCACGAAGCCGTCGCGCACCTCGGCGGCGCAGCGGCGCGCAATTACCTTGCGCTCGCTTAGCGGCAGAGCCGGTATGGCCTTGAGCGGACGGCGCACCTGTCCGGAGAAAGCGGGCTCGAAGTAGCGGCCCTCGGTCTGCCAGCAGGCCATCGGGTCCGTGGCTTCGACAACATAATCTACCAGTATGCCCGGTATTTTCACATCCTTGGGCGCGATGGTCTCGTTCTTGGTGATGTACTGCACCTGCACAATGACGATACCTCCACTGTTATGCGCAGCGGAGGCCACGGCAAGACCCTCGTTTATTATTCCCTCGTGCGCAAAGGAAATGTTGCCGTTTTCATCAGCTATCGTGCCGCGCAGCAGAGCAACCTTTAGCGGAAAGCTCTTGTAGTACAGGTACTCCTCCCCGTCAAACTCCACAAGCTCGGCCACGTTTCCTTTTGTGCATTCGTTCATTCGACCGCCCTCGAGACGGGGATCGACAAAGGTGCCCAAGCCAACCTTGCTCAGCAGCCCCGGACGGCCCGCGGCTATCTCGCGCCAGAGGCTGACGGCGATACCCTGCGGCAGACACCAGCTCTCGAGCTCATTGGCTGCGGCCAAGTCTCTTAGCGCCATCGCGCTGCCCACATGCGCGCCCGTCCACTTCGACACCAGCCCTGGTCCGGCCTCACCCAAACGGGACAGGCCGCGCACTCCCGCCTCGGGTCCAAGCGGAGTCTCACGCTTGTTGTAGTCCCAACCGTCAAAGCTGTTGCCCACGCCCCAATCTCCCATGGCGCTGCCCTGGTGTATCTCCAGCGCGCGGGGGTGGCCCGTGGCCCTGAAGCTGTCGCGTATCGCACACACTACCTCCTCCGGAAATCCCGACAGGCCCATGCCGGCCACGCCTATAGACGCACCGTCAGGTATCAGTTCAGCCGCCTCGGCTGCGGTAACAAATTTTGCCATTTCTATTCCCCCATAAATTTTATGTTCTCTATCTCTCAAATCCGTTCACCGAACATGTTCACTGAACTCGTTCTGTATTATTAAAGCAGATTATCGCCTCCGAGGCAATAGTAATTGTAAAAATATTTCTTTTTTGTAGGCTTAACCAAGCCATGCAAGGCTTTTTTGTAGGCTTTTCAAGCCTTCTTCCACTTGGCAGCCAAATACAAAAATGATATTATAATAAATCATATATACCTTAAGGCGGGGAGGCAAAGGCGTGAGCGGCGGGAAAAAGACACGGCGACAGCAGGCGATTGACACGAAAGTGCATATTTTCAACACCGCTGTACGCCTACTCGAGCAGCAGGAGTTCGACAGCATCACCGTGCGTGACATAGTCTGTGCGGCCAATGTGTCAGTCGGCTGTTTTTATAACTATTACAGCTCCAAGTTAGATGTGTATTACGAGACCTATTTCCTTGCCGACGAATATTTTAACAGCACAGTCTCCCCCGCGCTTGAAGGGCTTGATTTCGAACCGGCGGTATATCTTTACTTTGACTACTATGCACGCTACAGCTTCGAGATTACGAGTCTTTCTCTAACGAAAGTGCTCTACAATTCCAAAAACAAGTGCTTTGACCGCAGGCTCGACCGCGGTATGATGCCTGTGCTGGTTCAGGTGGTACAGCGGGCTCTGGACAGCGGCAGGCTCTCCTGCGAAGAGAGCGCACAGGACATTGCTCTGTTCTTCCTCATAGCCGTCCGCGGCCAGATATACAACTGGTGTACCAATGACGGCTCCTACGACCTGCGCGAAGCCATGCGAAAATATGTCTCCAAGCTCCTTCGCGCCTACATATAGCGCAACTACTTGCACCGAAGCGGCGGCCAAAAGGCCACCGCTTTAATGCTTTGTCCCCCTTTCACAATGAAGGATGAGCGCTTCTGGCGACTTGCTATAAGGAATCCTTATATCTGTTGAAAGGAAGTTGCTTTTCTGCTGCTGTTCCTTTATAATAATTTCGCCGATAAATTCCAGTTTATCAAAAGGACGCTGTAATGTTAATTTGCGTTGCTTGCCGCAACGGGTTTTCCTCCGTATGATAGCAGTGAAAGGAGGGCATCCCTGATGCTAAATGAAAACATTAAAACAATCAGAAAATCCAAAGGGCTTTCGCAAGAGGAACTTGCAATCAAGTTGAATGTGGTGAGGCAAACAATCTCTAAATGGGAACAGGGCCTGTCGGTTCCTGATGCCGATATGCTTATCTCCATATCAGAGGTATTTGAAACACCTGTAAGTACATTGCTTGGAGAAACCGTTGCCGAGGCGAAGGCTGACGACTTAAAAGCAATCTCCGAGAAACTTGAGGTCATAAACCTGCAACTCGCGCATAAAAAAGCAACGCGGCAAAAAGCGATTCATTGGTTTTTTATCTTATTGTGTACGGCTATAGTGGTTATTTTTGCAGTCCTGATAGCGTTAAACAGTCCTTACCTGGGTTGGGATTATAGCAAACCCGAAACCGAAGTAATCGGAGTAATTTTTCACTCATTTGAGGGGTTGTTCGTTAGAATAGCGCCGCTTGTTTTGATTGGCTCAATCGTTGGGCTTTGTTTGACACGGAAGAAAGTATCATAGTGGGTTATACGGTATAAAAAGGACAAGGCAGACCGTTGTGGTCTGTCTTGTCCTTCACTTCTTTATGAAAGCTTACCCTTCCGGTCCGCTTTCAGAGTTATATTTCCTCTCCCCGCTCACGCTGCTTTCGAATTTCCTCGCGCTGAACGATGAAGATGGCCCGCAGGAGTCTGTCCTGCTCCTTTGACGAGAGGGTTTCCAGCTGACATCCATAGCTTATGTACGTCTCCTCCCTCTCGCCCACACGGCGCACCTGGCAAACGAAGTTAAAATCCTCCTCTTTTTCCGTAATGCTTATACCGCTGACTATAAGATGGTCTCCCACCTCGTACTTGTCACGGCACTTTATCAGCAGCCCTCCCGCGCTTACGTCCACAATTTCACATCGGACCGGCTTCGTGCCGGGGCTTCCTGACAGCGAACGGCGGTAGCAGGTTGCCGGGGGGTTCGTGCTCAACCGCTGGCGGAAGTAAACCCGCTGCTCCTTTGTAAACTTGCTCTCAAGCCGGTCCACCTTCCATATCTGACTGCTGCTCCCGCATATCTTCCCCTGCAACACCAGACTGCTTTTACCCCGTGCAAATCGCAGGCGTATCTCCTTGTTGTACAGTACTGGCGGCAGGTCGTAATCCCGCGCGTCGCGTATAACCAGAGCGCCGCCCCTGTAGCTGTCCACCTTGCCAATAAAGGTGAGGCGGTTGCTGAGCGTGAGCACATCCACTCTCATGCCCGCCTGAATGTCAAATTCGTCTATGGCGCGCTCCTCCACCGCCTGTGCAATCTGGGCAACCTGTTCCTCCTGCGCCGTCTGAGCCTCCTCAGCCGGCTTGGCAGCACGAAAATTGAGCAGCATATTCCGGTTCTCCTTCTCGTCAAATATTCCGGCCGGCCCGCCGGCCTGCGGTGTCACATAGTCATTACATAGTGGAGTATAACCGCCGCCTCCGCGCGGTTTATGGGGTCCCATGGCCGCAGATTGCCGTTGTTGTCTCCGTTGACCGCCCCCAGGCGTACCAGGGTTGCCACAGACTCCTGGGCATATGGCGCCACGCTGCCGCCGTCAACAAAGGACGACAGCTCCGCTGTTGACCCTCCGCCGAGACTCCAGCCCGCGGCCTGGAGCGCGTTTTTGATTATGACCATCGCGTCCTGCCTCGTGAGCTGGCCGTTCGGTCGGAAATTCGTCCCGTCTCCAGAGATTATCCCCAAATTCTTTGCCGCCGCCACAGCCGAGGCATAGTAGCTGTCTGCCGGCACGTCCGCGAAACCGAAGTCCGATGTTCCCCCGTTGAAATTATAGGCCCTGCACAGCATCACGACAAAGTCACAGCGGCGTATGTTCTGTCCCGGTCCGAACTGGCCGTTGCCAATTCCGGTTATAACCCCGTTCTGATGCAGATAGTCCGCTGCGTTCACAGCCCAGGAATATCCCCCCATGTCGTTGAAATATCCGGACGCGCCGGAGCCGCTGACAACAAAGCTTATGCGTCCGCTAACCTGCTCTCCGCGGGTACTCACTCCGGTATAGGTTACCGTCGCCGTACCGGAGAATCCCCCGCGCGGGACAAAGCTGAGCTGGTCAATCCCTGGCGAGCCTGACACATAATACTGCGTCCCTGTCACGACCTGACTTCCCGTATCAAATCCGGAATAATCCCTGTACAGTCTTCCCATGCTACTCGACGGCAGACTTGTAAACTGGATATAGCTCAAATCATCGTCCAGCAGCGCGTTGCAGGCATTGCGTATCTGCGATGACGACATGGAAATCGGCTGCGAGCCGTTGCCGTAAAAGCTCACCTCAGCCGGAGCAAGTGCGTTTACCTGCACGCTTACCGTGCCTTCAAAGGATTCGCCGTCGTTGCTGTAACCGGTATAGCTTATGCTGACCGAACCGGTATATCGGCTGTCGGCCAGGAAATAAACTCGGTCAAGCCTGTTGCTGCCGCTGTTGCCGCGGTAATAACGCGTGGAGGTATTTACGCTGCTTACTCGGCTACCACTGCCGCTGTAGTCGTAGCAGAGTAGTCCGCGTGACGCTGATGGCAGCTCAAAGCGCACATAGTTGAGCGTACTTCCCGTGGCCGCGACACATTCGCTGTTGAAGTCCGAGTCCTCAAACTGCACGGCGCGGCCGCTGTACACGCTGTAACGTATAGTCTGCGTTCCCGAGCTGTTGCCGGTGTAGTCTATCAGCACCGTGCCCGTAAAGTTTGTGCCTTCCACACTGCGGCCGGAAAACTTTATGCGCACCTGGTCCGGCGCGTTTTTTGCCGGCACAAAGCTGACGCTGCTTATCGACGGTGAACCGCTTCGGTAATAGCGCGAATTTTCGCTCACCTTGCGCTCGCTGCTGCTGCCGCTGTTATAATACAGCGTGCCGTCGTCTCTATCCGGCAACTCGAACTGCACATAGTCGAGCGACTCTCCGGTTGCTTCACGGCAGGCGGTATTGAAGCGTGACGCTGTGAAACTTATCTCACGTCCGGCACGGCCTGTGAAGCGTACGTCCGCATCACCGTTTGTGCCGCGGTCAGTCACGGTAACGGTCACATAGCCGCTGAAGGTGCCTCCTGCTGTGTCCTCGCCGCGGTAGCTTATCCGCACGCTGCCGTCAAAGCCGTCCGCGGGCAGGAAGCTCACTCCGTCGAGGTTCGGGTTTCCCGTGCGGCGGTAGCGTGTACCGGCCTCTACCTTCTCGGTGTACTGCCCACCCGTTGTGTAGTTGTAGTAAAGTGTTCCGCGCGAGCTTGACGGCAGCGTAAATGTCACGGCGGTCAGTTCACGCCCCGTCTGTGCACGGCACACGGTGTTGAAATCGCTTCCGAGGAAAAATACGTTCTGCCCAGAGCCGGTAGTATAGCTGACATCCTCCATCGCGTCAACTGTCACACGGATAATGCCGGAGATATTGCTGTTGTCGCTGGCAACGGCAGTGTAGTTTATCTCGGCATTGCCGCTGAAGCTGCTGCGTGGGACAAAGGTCAGGCCGTTTATCAGATAGTCGTCAGTGTCCCTGCCGGAATAATAGTAGCGGTCTGTCATGCCTACTCCGGAGCCGGTGTCGCTCTCGGATATGTAGCCATAGTAGAGAATTCCCTGCGACGGCTGCACAGACAGGCTGGTTATATAGGACAGGGGCTTGCCGGTCTGCTCACGGCACACATCGTCCAGCTCCTCGCGTATGTCGCGGAAGCTGTAAGGCATTCCAGCGGGGACGCTGTCGTCCACTTCAACCAGACGGGAGGTATCCTCCTTAACCGTTACATCGAAGGATGCGGAGTAGTTTCCGCGCATGGCGGTAACCTTCGCCTTTCCCGGGGAGCGCGGCGTCAGACGGCCGTTTGCTACAGACACTATGTTATTGTTGTCAGAATACCAGTCAATCTTCGAGATATTCTTCGCGTCTCCAAAGGTGCTGACAGTCAGGTTCTCGCTCGTGCCCATAATCAGCTCAATTCTGTCGCCCTCCCCTATGGCGTTGCCCGCCTTGTCGGAAAGCGTAATCCCCGAGACTGTGACACGGCAGCGAAGCTCGTTGAAGCTCGGCTGCCCCTCCACACCATCGAGAGTGGCGACAATATACGTCTCGCCGGGGCTGACGGCGGTGATTCTCCCGTAGCGCCGCACGTCCATTGTGTCTGAGGTCTCGTTTTCAATGGTTACAATGCTCTCGTCCTCGCTTTTGAACACGATGGAATTATAGTCGGCGTTGCTGGGGTAAATTTCAACGCTTATGCTTCGCTCTGGGTTATCCGAATCCTTAAACTGCATCTCGTCAAGTGGTAAATTTATGCTCGTAACATAAATCGGTTCCCTGACGGTTACTCTGCATGTATCCGTAAATCCGTCAGCCTCGGCCGTAACCGTGGCCTCTCCCTCCGAAATACCGATAACCACGCCGTTTTCGTCCACAACGGCAATAGATTCGTCGCTGCTACTCCACACAACGGCCGCCCCCGGAGGGGTGGTCGTTGCGTTCAGCGTCATTGTTTGAGCAATCAGAAGAGTAATTTCGCTCTCTTCAATGTCTATTCCCGTTATAACGACGGGCGTGTCGCCCTCGTCGCCTGTGTCGCCCGCCCGCGCCGCAAATGACGGCAGAGCAAGCCCCAGAGCCAGTACAAGACACAGAGCCAAAGCGCCGAGTCTGCGCAAAATATTGTGTTTCATCATAGTAACTCCTTCGCGCGGTTTAGGGTCAGATGTTGCCCCAAGAGGTGCCGTTCCAATCGCGTGTAAGCGTCACAACGGGCTCATAGGTGTTCACAACCACAGGCACCAGTGTAACTGCTCCGTCAGCGCCTGTTACCTCTTGCATCTCGGTTGTCGAGTTCTTCTTGATGGCGACACGAATAGTAAGCTGATTGCGTCCGAGACCGTTTCGCGACTGGTCGCAGAGCGTACTTGGCTGGAAGGTTACCGTGGCCGTACTTTTGCCCTCGGAAAGATCAAAGATAAGCGATGTAACACGTTTACTTGAATTGTCATGGTCGCTTTCCGTCTGCATCGTGCACCCAACCGTCACCGTACCCAGACCGCCGACGGCGTAGTAGTCTCCGTTAGGCTCGTTATTGTGAGATGCACAGCTGTCAAGCTGATAGGTCTGCTGTGTAACACCGCTTCTGTCCACGGTGTAAAGCTGCTCGCTGAAGGTAACGATTATGCTCGAGTCCTTGACAAACTTGTTGTCCGTTATCTCGTCTCCGTTGTAGATTACGTTCGTCACCATAGGCGGCGTGGTATCGCTTATCGACACTGAGTAGTACGCACGGAAAGCGTCGCCCGAGCCGTCGGAGCTCTTACCTACAGACATAAAGGTGTACAGAACACGCGGAGCCATGTTGCCGGCACAGTCAACCTGGTTGCTTTTTGTGTCGTTGTTTTCCGGTCTGTAAGTGCCCGAACCGGTCATGACTATCTCGTTGCCTGAAACGCTTGAGTTACGGATAAGTGAGGCATAGGTGTTCTTCGCCTCAGTAGAGGCATACATGTCGAACACGCTTCCAACATACATTGAGCCGTTGTAGCAGGGTGTAGCCATCGCGTCAACAACGCTCATATCGCTCAATTCACCCGTGAATGTAAAGCTGAGATTTCCGTCTGTTTCCTTGTACAGATAGGTCGTATCAGCACCTGTCGTTCCTGTCTGCGTCGCGTCAAAACCGTCAGCCCAGTCTGCGGACTCGGTATACCCGCTGAAAGACTGCTGGAACTGCGCGCCCTCCTCGCCATTCTGTGCGAGGAAATAGGTCAAATCGGTGCGCTTATCCACGTTGATGTTTACGGTGCTGCCCGTAGCGCTCAGGTTTATGGTCGGACGCACAGCCTCCGAAGTCGTGAAGCGGTAGCAAAGCGTGTTGTCCGAGTATACCGCGGAGGTTCCACGCGTGACAAGGCAGACATAATATATCGTGTTCGGCGAAAGCTTGTTGGTCAAATCAATGGTTGTAGCCACGTTAGCCTCAACACTGTTGGTGGTTCCGCTTATAACATCCGCCGTAAAGCGCCCGCTTGTTACTGTGTTTACTGTGGGCAGTGCAGGCATATATTTGCCGTCATCAGCTTCACCCAGACGCGGCACGTCAGAAGCATTCGGTTTATCTCCATTGCCAATCACAGGCGGCGTTATTCCCGTTCCTGTGTCAACTATGCTTCCGCCCTGTACCAGCACCGATGTCGCATAATCCGTGATATTATCTATTACATCCTCCGTCAGTTCAACGGTCCTGTTATCTATAGGCTGATTGCCGTTTTTAAGCTGGCTGAGCGGGAATACAAGGTAGTATATACGGCCTGGGCGGTCGAGCATGACATCTATCGTGGCGCTGATGTCTCCCACGGTGATTGTCGGCCAGCCGTCCACTATCTCCGGAGCCTTGCTGTCGGTAAAGGGTATCCTGCGCTGGAATGGGTCTGGTGTGCCTATAGACACTGCGCCGTCCCTTATCGCCGCGTCATAGTCGCTTTTGAAGCTGCCGGTGGACAGGCTGTTCATCTTGTCTCTCGCGCCCGCGACGATGGAAATCTTAAATGTAACATTGTGGTTCCAGGCAGTGAAGTTGTCACTGTCGCCGATGCTGTCGATGTGTATTGCGTACTCTGTTTTCGGCATGTTATACAGCGTTGGGAAGTCAGGCCGCTGCTCCGCCGGGTTCAGGAGGTTTTTTGTAAGGCTGACATATGCAAATCCGTCCTGCTCGCTGTTGTCAACCTGTACTCTCATCGGGTCGTTCGGTGATTTGTTCACCTTTGCCCATTGCCCTGCCGTTCCCTGTACAGGCTCTCCCTTTGCGTCCACCTGTCTTGAATACAGCGTAAAGCTCAGAGTTGTGTCAGTCCAGATGAGCATATCCCAGCGCATCTCAGGGTCAACGCGGTCAACCGATATTGGGTCAACGATAAAGTTAAAGTCCATGCGCTTGGCGTCATTGTTCGTGTTTCCGCCGGTAGCGGTGTCTATCGAATACGTATTTCCCACGCTCAGCGACACGCGCGCGAAAACAGTGCGGAACTGCGGAAGCTCCCTTATGCCCATTGCGTTCGGCGTAAGCGCGTTGTCGTAGATACCTTCGAGACGGAAGTAATAGGTCGCACCGCTGTCGAGATCCAGCGCGCTGCGCGGCTCATTCGCCGTTTCGGTAACTGTCGGGAAGGAGATTATCATCCTCCCTTCCTCCATACGCACTGTGGCAAAACGATAGTCTATCGTCCAGTCAAGGCCGGTGCTGCTTTCGTTATCCTTTGTGCGCTCTGTCACCGGCGCCGGCTGACCGGTCGCAGGGACACGGTACAACGTTATGTGCTCGCGCAGGGCGCTGGCAAGCCTTTCTCTTGCGCTTTTCTGTGCTTCCGGCCCAACGGCAGTAAGCACATCGTTATACAGCGTCATAAACACCTTCTCGCCTTTGGAGTCTCCCTGGATGCTCTCGGAAAAGACAAGATTTATGTCCGTGTCGGCAAGGGGTGCATCCTTGTCGTCGTCGTTGTATTTTGTAAACTCCTGCGTAACCGTCGGCGCCTCGGTGTCGAGCGTGCGCACGTTTATTACGCCCACAGCCTCGGCGTAGTTGCCGGCGCGGTCCTTGGCCACATAGTACACGGTGTAGGAAGTTGTGCCCGTGGTCTTGGAGTTCAGTCCCGAGATAGCCAAACGAATAGCAGTATCCGCCTTTGCTGCGGAGCTCGCGCCGCGGCGCAGCGCACTGTAGCCGGACTCAACCTTAACCTTGGCCTCCGTGGTATTAAGGTCATAGTTCATAAATGTATCATTGCCCTCAACCACTATCGCCCAGTAGAGCGTACCCGGCTCGCTGAGCGCGTAGGTCACGTCCACGGCCGCGGCTGCGGAGTTGGTCTGCATTATGTCCGTGACCACCGGCGGAGTCTCGTCCGGCGTGGTGAAGCTCACGCGGCGCACCGTGGACGAGCGCGCATTGTCATAGTCGTTGAGCCAAAGATACAGGTCGTAATTCGCCAGCTCCTCAAGCTGAACGCTGTTGACGTTTATCGGCTGGGAATTGTTTTTCACAACGTCCACCACGCCGTAGCCTAAGTTGCCGCTTACTGCGCCGGACTTAAATTCCTGCGGCGTCGGCGCGCTGCTGCCGCGTGGTAAAAGCGCGTAGAAAAGCTGGCAGCTCTTATTGGTCATAACCGTTACCTGTGCGGTCTTGGTTGTATTTCTGGTCATTACGGGATAGCCCGAGGTAAACGCCGGATTCGTGTTGTCCGGTGTTGAGAAGGCCGTAACCTTAAGCGGGCTGTGGTTTCCGCGGCTGTCCACCAGCATCGCGGTGACGTAATACGAGCCATCAATCGTCAGACCTGCCACCTGCGCGGTGTACTCGGTCTTGGAATTACTCGCGTTAATCCTGCCGGATCGGAAAATGTTTCCGCCGTATACGGGATTGTTCATCAGGTCGTCCTCGCTGACTGAGCCATCGGCCAGCGTGCTGACGGCCCAGTACACGGTGCCTGCCTTGTTGGTGGAGAACACCAGCGTGGCTGAGTTCGGCGCAACTTTGCGCACCGCTGGGTATCCGGAGAGCAGACGCGGGTCAGCCGAAGACTCAGCCGCGGTGACATTGTCCATCGTCGTTCCCGTGATGTCGGAGGTTATACCAGGGCGCACGGTGATGTTGTCGGGCAGAATGCCCACGTTTGTGCCTGACGCGCCAACGTTCATGCTGCCGATGTCGCCGGCACCGGAGACGTTTGCGCCCACGTCAAGGTTCAGCTCATCGACTCTCGCTCCGGCCTCAATCCTGACGCTGGAACCGGTCGCCTTTTCGTCGGAGGTAACCTTCGAAGCCACGCCCTGGACTATCTCAAGGCTGGATGATGGAGTGAGATTCTTGACCTCCTTGATGTTGCCGGCAACCTGAAGCTGTGTCCCCGGCTCGCCGTTGAGCTCTATGTAGCTCAGTCCAAAGCCATCGGGCGTTGTGTCCTCAACATATGCGTTGGTGCGCACGCTCGTGCTGCCTATACGGGTGTCGCCCTCGGCCCGCACGGTAACGAACTGGTTACTGATATTGTCAACGATAAGCTCATTTGCCGTCACGTTTCGCATAACAACACTGCTCTGGCTGGAGTTGCTCTCGCCCGCGCCGGAGACTATTATCTGCCCGTAGACGTCCACATTCTCAAGCAGCACGTCACCTAAGCCGATACCGCCGGTAAGGTAGAGATTGCCTACTATCGTGGTGTTGCGCAGACTGACCTCGGAGCTGTTTATAGTCAGGTTGCCGTAAACGCTGCCAAGGCTCTGGTTGCCGGGCTCGCTTATGAGCGTGCCGACCGCACGCGTAAGCATGGCGGCCACCTCGCCGCGGGTGATGTTGTTCTGAGGACGGAAACTGCCGTCGTCATAGCCGTTTATGACGCCGGAGTTGGATGCCGCGCCGACAAGACCGCGGCTCCACTCGCTCAGCTCGCGGCTGTCGGAAAAGCCCAGCGTCTCGCCGCTGCCGCTCTGGAGCATCATATTGCGGGCCAGCAGCACTGCCGCCTGTTCACGGGTCAGGTCCCCGTTTGGCGTCGCCGTGGTACCGGAGGTTCCGCTGAAATAGCCAACATTGTAGGCTATGTCGATATCATCGTAATACCAGTCCTGGCTGTAGACGTCGGTAAAGGGGTTGCCTCCCGTCTCGTCATAACCGTAGGCGCGGTTCATCATCGTGACAAATTCCGCGCGGGTTATTGCGCGCTCGGGATAGAGATTACCATCTATATCCCCGCGCATCACTCCCCAGTCAACCAATTTGTTCATGTACGGAGTAGACCAGTTTTCTGTAACCTCGTCCGCATCCGCCGCTCCGGCAAAAATCGCCGTGCTCGGCAGCAGGCCGAGGAGCATTATCAGGCACAGGACGCCCGTAAAGCCCCTGTGCATCCAGTTTCGGACCGTCATCCGTTTGGTGTTGTTGCTCATTGAGTATACCATTCCTTTCCGTTGCGGCCGCCGCGCGCAGACAAAGCAGCCTCGCAGATTTCCGCACTGTGGCGAAAAAGGGTTTTAATACTGATTCCCGATTAATTATTTAATCGGGAATCCCGCTCCTTTCCGACAACACAAGCCGTCGGAAATATTAGTCAAAAAGCTGCCGCTTTTTCACTGCGTTGCATTTTTCCTGCTCGGACGTGCGCTGAGCTGCAGCGCAAACACCGACTCGCGCAGCAGGACCTCCTCGTCCTCGCACAGGCCGATGAACTTTCCGGCATACATCGTGTCCCCGCGCTCACTAAGCTGCTGGCGCAATATCTCGCATTGGACGACAAGCGGCTGGCTTGTCACGGGTACGACTACCTCTATAACCTCGCCGTCATTCATGGCCTCTGAGGAAAAAAAGGCAATGCCGCCGCAGCTTATGTCCTTTGAGTCTATGACCCTGCGCCCCCTCCACCTTCCGCTCACGGGATAGATGAAGCTTTTGAAGCTTGCCGGCACACGCAGGTTCTTGCGCTTGTCGTTAACCGTCGAAGCTATCTTTTTTACCTCGAGCTGGACCATATCGTTGCGGCTGCGCATTATTCTCCCCTCGTAAGACGGAGCGCAGTCCGTTATGGACATGAGCCTGACCGTCTCGTATTCGGTCACGTCGTCAATCTTGTCGTCAAGCACTCGAAGCTGCCAGTTTGGAGTGTCGGTGCGCCCTTCGATTCTGGCCTTGGCAATGGCCGCGCCGTCGCTGTCGAGCAGCAAGTAGGTTTTTTGGTCAATCGCCATCTTCATTCCCCTTTCCGCGGCCTTAAGACCGCATTCACAGCTCCTTATTCAGCCGCGGCTGCGGCCGGCTCCTGTTCCTGAGTCTCCTCCTGCGCCTTTTTTTCAGCGGCAGAGGGGTCAAAATGCAGAAAATACACGTATATCTCCACGATTGCCTTGTACAGTTCTTCGGGTATCTCCTGACCTAACTTGAGCTGAGTGAGAATCGTCGCCAGAGAATTGTCCTCATATATCGGAACCCCGCTGTCCGAAGCCACCTCGACTATCTTCTCAGCCATATAGCCCATGCCGGAGGCCACAATTACCGGCGCGCCGTCGCCGACGTCATATTGCAGGGCAACGGCCTTTTTCGGGGGATTGCGCCTTGTGCTCGCGTCAGACTTTAACATTTACGCTGTTCTTCCCTTCAAAAATTTTCGGAAACACCTCGGTGAGCGTTACGGGCCGCTCCATTTTTCTTACGCTTATCCCCGTGGGCGTCAGCTCGTTTCGGGCGATTATATGCGACACGGCCTTCTCGATATCCTTTGAGAATGAGGCCGCGCCCTCAGGACAGGCTATCGCCACTTCCACCTCACGGTCGCGGCTTGTGATTATCACATCAAACAATCCCAGCGATTGCACATCCATTTTCAGCAGAAATCTCATACACTTGCCGCTGCCGCCGCGTCCGTTTTTCTTGTCCTCGGCATCTGCGTCCACCCAAAGTTCGGAGAAAAGTCTCCTGTCGTCCATCTCCATGGGAATTATGAAGTGGTTCACCGGCATGTAAACGCTCTCGTTCACCAGCATCGCCGAGACAAGCTGCTTGAAAATCTGCTGTACCTCGGCGCTGCCCTCGCCGCGCAGCGCGCGCGCAGCCGCCGCGGAAAGATGGTCGGCAAACTGCACCGCTGGAGAGCTTTTGTCAAAGCGGCTGCCCTCAAGAAGCTGGAGAAGGGACTGCGAGTCAATATTGCCGAGCACTCCCTTGAGTGTACCGTAACCTGAAATCTGGTGAAAGCTTTCGGCCAGCTTCTCCTCCGAGCCGTTTTCATATCGCGC
This sequence comes from uncultured Eubacteriales bacterium, assembly GCA_949744165.1. GTDB lineage: Bacteria > Bacillota > Clostridia > Oscillospirales > Oscillospiraceae > JAMPGF01. The sequence continues at coordinate 30,402 of CATJWG010000154.1, forward strand.
CGCATCCAGCGCCAGCAGGCTGAGCAGCGCACGTGAGGTACCCATATCGTGTGTCTGTCCGACATAGGCCGACATAAACGGAAAAACCTTCTGCTGAAGAATCTCAAGCCCGCCTCGCCGGTCTCCTGCCGCTATGCTGTTTTCCAGCTCGGCCATAATCTCCCTCAGCTTGTCTGCCCAGCTCGCCGGCATCGCGTTGGCCATGCCGGCCATATTGCGCAGCAGATTGCCCTGAATATGCTGGGTTGAGGAATAGTCGCTGTAGCTTTTGAGAAATTGCAGGATGTCCGCGCGTACACCAGCGGATTCCGCGCGCGCGTAGGCGTTTCTTAGCAGCGCGAACAGGGCCCCGCCGAAGCGTGAGCCCGCCTTAAGCTGCGACGACAGAAATTTCAACAGCTCAGTCTGGTCCATTTTCATCAGCTCTATGGCCTGCGACATCTCCTTGGCTATGCCCTCGCTCATGCCAGAAGACACCACCGTGGCGTCTTTGCCCATGAGCCGAGCCAGGCTCTCGCTTAAATCCTGGCTCTGGCGAAGCTGCTGAATAAAAGTCTGGAAATTTGAGTCGTACCTTATTTGGCCGGAATCTCCAAACTGGCCTCCGTCCTGCTGTTCGGTCCGTCCGTCCGGCCCGACAACCCTATTCGGGTCCGGCACATTCTGTATGTTTGTATTGTCGGGGGAAACAGAAATATTTCGATTGATTGTGGAGCTGTCATAACCCGGTACGGGGTTTGCAGCTCCCAAAAGATCAGGCATTTTTAGCACCTCTAAGATAAAACTTGGAAAAGCTACTTAATTTTCAGCCGCTCTCTGCCGATAATAATAAGAGATAAAAGATATTTACCGAGGTGATGCTTTTTATGGGCAGCGGAAATGAAATTCTGGATATGTACATCTACGAGACAAATA
>CATJWG010000155.1 GCA_949744165.1 uncultured Eubacteriales bacterium
AGCCGGTGGTACGATGGCACACTCCTGGGTGCAGATGTTCTCAACCCAGTACGATGCTTTTGCTGCCTACTGCCGCATATACCCCCACAATGTGGTGCTGTTGGTGGATACCTACGACACACTGCGCTCTGGAGTGCCGGATGCGATACGTGCCTTCAACGAGATATTGAGGCCGCAGGGGATAACAAAATGCGGCATACGACTGGACTCCGGTGACCTTGCATACCTCACGCGCCAGGCGCGCAAAATGCTTGATGAGGCTGGCTGGACAGAGTGTACGATAACCTGCTCAAACGCGCTCGACGAGTTTCTCATTGAGGACCTGATAAATCAGGGCGCTCAGATTGACGTTTTCGGCGTGGGCGAGCGGCTGATAACCGCACGCAGCGAGCCGGTGTTCGGCGGGGTGTACAAGCTCGCCGCGGTGGAGGATGGCGAGGGGAATATTCAGCCGAAAATAAAGATTTCTGAGAACGTGGCGAAGATAACCAACCCGCACTTCAAAAAAGTCTACAGGCTGTTCGACCGTGTCAGCGGCAGGGCGATTGCGGACTATATCTGCGTGTACGACGAGATAGTGGACGACTCTAAGCCTCTGAGAATTTTTGACCCGAACGCAACCTGGAAGAGCCAGACTGTGACAAATTATACGGCGCGCGAGTTGCTTGTGCCGGTGTTCCAAAGTGGTGAGCTGGTGTATGAGCATCCCCGGCTAAATGATATGAGGGACTACTGCCGCGCCGAGGTGGACTCTCTCTGGGACGAGGTCAAACGCTTTGACAATCCGCATAATTACTACGTGGCCCTGTCGCAAAAGCTCTGGGATATCAAAAACGGCCTCATTCGCGGCATGAGGCGAAATGAGGACTGAGGAGGCGGCGATGGCGATGAATGCTCAGGAACGCCGCAGGGAAATATTGATATGTCTTAATTCTTCTAAGGGACCCGTAAGCGCAGCGGCGCTGGCTGCGCGCCTTGGAGTGAGCCGCCAGATAATAGTTGGCGACGTGGCTCTGCTGCGCGCCGCGGGAGAGGCCATAAGCGCGACGCCGCGCGGCTATGTGGTTGCGCGCGACTCGGGATATGTGCTGCACACCGTGGCGTGCAGCCACAGTGCACAGGATATGGAGCGGGAGCTCAACATCATGGTTGACAACGGCTGTACCGTGCGCGATGTAATAGTCGAGCATCCGATATACGGCCAGCTCGCCGGTGCGCTGGAGCTTAAAAGCCGATATGACGTGCGCCGCTTTGTATCCCGTGCCGCGCAGGAAGAGGCGCGCCCGCTGTCGATGCTCACAGGCGGAATACACCTGCACACCCTGATGTGCCCGGACGAGGCGGCGTATGAACGTGTACTGGGAGATCTGGAGCGCGAGGGATTGCTTCTGGAACAAGACTCTTGACATAATGAAAAATATGATTATAATAGTCTATACAAGTGTCTTGACATTTGTATAGACTATATTGCCATTTGGGCAGAGGTATCTTACAATGAAAAAGTTTGCTTCATTCTTAAAACGCAAAAACATCATTATCTCAGGGAAGCGTTATGGGATTGACGCGCTCTCAGCGATGGCACAGGGCCTGTTCTGCTCACTGCTGATAGGCACCATACTCAATACGCTCGGCAGCCAGCTCCATATAGGCTTTCTTACGGCCACCGTGGCAACGGTTGGAAGTGGGGAGCAGGCGGTGAGCTACACAGCAGGAGGTCTGGCCTCGGCTATGGTTGGGCCGGCGATGGCCATCGCAATAGGCTATGCGCTCCAGGCTCCAGCAATGGTGCTGTTCTCACTCGCGGCAGTGGGCTTTGCGGCTAACGCAATGGGCGGCGCGGGCGGACCTCTGGCCGTGCTGGTTGTGGCGATTGTGGCAGCGGAGTTCGGCAAGGCAGCTGCGGGGGAGACGAAGGTGGATATTCTCGTAACGCCGACGGTAACGGTGCTCGTGGGCGTGGGGCTTTCCTGTATTGTGGCCGCACCGATAGGCGCGGCGGCAAGCTGGATAGGGAGATTTATCATGTGGGCGACAGAGCTCCAACCTTTCTTTATGGGAGTTATTGTTTCTGCCGTAGTTGGAATTGCGCTCACACTTCCGATATCCTCAGCAGCAATATGCGCCGCTTTGTCGCTCACGGGTCTTGCCGGCGGTGCGGCCGTGGCTGGCTGCTGTGCACAGATGGTGGGCTTCGCGGTGATGTCTTTTCGCGAAAACCGCTGGGGAGGTCTGGTGTCACAGGGGTTGGGCACCTCCATGTTGCAGATGGGTAATATTGTGCGCAACCCGAAAATTTGGATAGCGCCGACGATGACGTCGATGATAACGGGACCGATTGCGACCTGCGTGTTTGGTCTGGAGATGAACGGCGCAGCGGTAAATTCGGGTATGGGTACCTGCGGTTTGTGCGGGCCTATAGGCGTGTGGACAGGCTGGGCGGAGCCCTCTGCCAGTGCATCCGCGGCTGGAGCTGTGGCAATAACGCCGGTTGCGATGGACTGGATTGGCCTTGCGTTAGTGTGCGTGGTACTGCCGGCGGTTATCTGCTGGGCGCTGGGGCTGGCAAGCCGCCGTCTCGGATGGATACGTGAAGGGGACTTGAAGCTGTGAGGCAAAATGACGCCGCAGCTTGGGGAGTAAATGGTGATTTAATATTTAACTTGAGCGCATATAAAAAGCATCTGAATGAATTCAAGCAGTTATATTGCTATTCAAATTTCCGAAATTGGTTTTGCCGGGAACATTTGGCAAAGGAACGAGGCCGTATTTGCGGCCTCGTTCCTTTGTTTGGTATTATCCGTGTATATGCGCTCTTATGGTACGTCTGTTGCTTGCGCGGGGGATTTCCTCGTCGAGCATTTCCAAAAAACGTGGAGTATCGTCATCTATTGTACCCTTGAGCGGTAGAATGTTCGACGGATGGTTCGCAGTAAAATGAGTGCCTCTGAGCGTGAGCAGACGAAGCAGCTCGCGGGTTTCCAGGAGAGACTCGCGTGGGGACTGGACGGTCATTTTTCCGGTCAGTATATCCTCATACATCGGGGTATCGTACATCGGCATATAGGTCATAACCGAAAGATGCTGCGGCCGCATTTGGTTTAGAAGCTGCGCCGTCATAGCTGTATTACGCAGATACGCCTCGCCACCGCCTTCAAGTCCGGCTATTACCGTGACCCACAGGTCAAATCCGGCCTCAAGCAGCGTCAGTCCGGCACGGAGCATTTCCTCAGCGTCCACGCCCTTTTTGACCTTTGCAAGCAACTCGCTGTCACCGGTTTCAACCCCAAGGTAAACGCGGTTAAGCCCCGCTGTGCAGAGCCTGCGCAGTTCCTCCGGCGTTTTCTTCATACTGCTTATCGGTCCCGCATAGCTGGTTATGCGGCGCAATTTCGGAAAAGCTGCTTTGACATGATTGAGCACTGCGAGCAGATAATCCATTGGAAGAACTATCGCGTCGCCGTCACAGAGAAAGACAGTTTCTGTTTGCGGATAGAGAATACCTGCACTCTTGATATCTTCTATTACATAGTCAAGGGGTTTTATTCTGAAGCTTTTGCTTTTGTACGCCTCGCAGAAGGTACATTCATTATAGCTGCATCCGACTGTGCATTGGAGCAGGTAACTTTTCCACTCGCCCGGAGGGCGGTAAATTGTCCCTTCGTACCTCATACGCATGTGTCTCCTCTCTCGACGCTTCGAATGTTGCGTTCAAACTTGGAGCGCGCACCCATGACCTCGCGTCCGCAGCCGCAGCAGCGCAGGCGAAAGTCCGCACCGATGCGCTTGACCTCCCAGCGGCAGCTTCCGCAGGGGTGTTTTTTTTTCATTGTGAGTATGTCGCCGACCTGGATGTCCATGGCTTACTCCTTCCCGAATTTTATAGCCTCCCAATATCGGCGGGCGGCCTGCTCGGTCTTGTTATCGCCGTATTTATAGTAGTGCCGGTCCTTCAGCTCGTCAGGCATATATTGTTGGCGTACCCAGTGATTTGGGTAGTCGTGCGGATAGAGATATCCCTGCTCGCGTTCAAAACCTGTGCCATCAGCGTGTACATTTTGCAGCTCGCGTGGAATTCCTCCAGTTCGGCCCGCCCGGACGTCGGCCAGGGCCGTGTCTATGGCTATGACGCCGCTGTTGGATTTAGGTGCCGTGGCGAGCAGTATCACGGCGTCGGCCAACGGCAGGCGCGCCTCAGGCATTCCAAGTTGAAGAGCGCTGTCCACACATGCTTTCACTATCGGTATTGCCTGTGGATAGGCCATGCCGATGTCCTCACAGGCAGAGCAAAGTATACGCCGGCAGGCGGAAAGAAGGTCTCCCGCCTCAAGCAGGCGCGCCAGATAGTGAATGGCTGCATCCACGTCCGAGCCGCGCAGGGATTTCATAAGAGCTGAGAGAATATCAAAATGCGCGTCTCCGTCGCGGTCATAGCGCATGGCACTGCGCTGGGAAATATCTTTAGCGTCATCAAGAGTGAGTTGCACCGCACCATCCCGTCGCCGCGCCGCGGCGAAAAGCAGTTCAACGGTGTTCATCGCTTTGCGCACGTCGCCTCCGCAGGCGGCGGCGATATATGCCGTCACTCCCTGCTCTGTGTTGGCACGCTCGCCGTCGCGACTGCAAAGATAATCTATTGCGCGCAGGACGGCGGTCTCCGCATCATCGGCCGAAATCGGCTTGAACTCAAACACGGTGCTTCGGCTCAAAATTGCGTTGAACACGCAAAAGTAGGGATTTTCCGTAGTAGAAGCAATAAGGGTTATCTTTCCATTCTCTATAAATTCAAGTAAAGACTGCTGCTGCTTTTTATTAAAATACTGTATCTCATCAAGATATAGCAAAACACCGTCCGGCGTCAGGAGCGTGTCGAGCTCATCAATAATCTCCTTGATATCGGCTATGCCGGACGTGGTGGCGTTGAGCTTGCGCAGCGTGCGGTTGGTGCAGCTTGCTATAATCCGCGCGGCCGTGGTTTTACCTGTGCCGGAGGGACCATAAAATATCATGTTTGGTATTTTTCCGCTGCTGACAATGCGCCGGAGCATACCATCGCTTCCGAGTATATGCTGCTGTCCCACCATCTCGTCAAGCGTCTGCGGACGTATCTCATCCGCAAGGGGTCTGTACATTTCTGTCGCCTCCGTTTCGACTGTATCTATAGTTTACAATTATAGCCTATCGCAGACATTAATTCAAGCTTTGCTTCTGTCCTATATATGTGGGAGGCGCTAATGACAACAATCCTTTGTCGAAACTGCTGTGATTTGTTATATAATATTGGGATATACATAGCAACTGTGCTAATTGACAAAGGCGGCGGGCTGTAATAAACTAAAGCAAAGCAAAACTGAAAAGTGTCTTTGGGGCAGGGTGAAATTCCCGACCGATGGTTATAGTCCATGAACCTCTTTTGAGGCCGAAACGGTGAGATTCCGTTACCGACGGTACAGTCCGGATGGGAAAAGACTTATATTGAGTGTTTTTATGGCATCCGCATTTCGTATGTGATTTTGCTGTAAGAATGCCCAAGCTTATCTTTTTATTCAGGCAGACGTGTCCCAGACTGTTAGTGGGCGCGTCTGTTTTTTGTTGATTATCCATGGTGCTTGAGGTTTCGCTTTAACATCTTATCATCAGGAGGAAAGCATCATGCAAAACACGAATGGAGTAAATGCGGCGGGTCATGCGGGCAGTCCGGCACAAAAGGCGAAGGCCAAAACAGTCATACCAGCTCAGAAAACGAAAGTACGCAGCCTTGTCATAACTGCGCTGATGGGGGTTTTGTCCTTCATTCTCATGTATTTTCAATTTTCTGTGCCGATAATTTCTCCCTTCGCGGAGTTTGACGCCTCGGCCCTGCCGGAGATTATTGGCGGCTTCATCTTGGGACCCGTGGGCGCGGTTGAAATTATCGTGCTCAAGCTTGTTCTCAAGCTCATATTTAAGGGTACAAATTCAATGTTTACGGGTGAGATACTCAATCTTCTGCTGAGCATCGCCTATGTACTGCCGGCAATTATGTACTACCGCAAGCATCGTACCAGAAATGGCGCGGTTATCGGACTTGTGCTCGGCACTTTAATAGGCGTTGCTGCGTCCGTAGTTGGAAATCTCTACGTTACTTTCCCGATGTACATGTACCTGTACGGCATGACCTGGGAACAGATAATTGGCATTTTCCACGAGATAAACCCGAGTATCACAAACATACCGACTGTGGCCGCCTTTTCCGTTGTGCCGTTTAACCTCATATCGCGGAGGGCGACCTCTGCTATTACGATGCTCGTATATAAAAAGATAAGCATACCGATAAAGAAATTTATTTCGTAAGGAGAATTTTCTATGAAATTCAGCGTGGACAAAAATCTGAGCTTTGAGCAGGCCGTGGAGCTGATGTTTGAAAAGTTAGGCGACTGGAAAATAATGGCCTTGGCAAGCTCGGTAAAGGACTATGTGATGGTGCGCAACGTAAGCTGCCTGTTCTACAACGGGAAGATATATTTTAAGACAGACAGGGAGTTTCGCAAGACAAAGCAGCTTATTGAAAATCCTAACGTGGCGCTGTGCTGGAGCGGCGTGCAGGTTGAGGGGGTGGCCGAGAACAAGGGTCTTGTGGTTGACGAGCCAGGGCGCAAATTTGAAAAGCTATACAAGGAGTTTCTCTGGGGAAGCTATAACAAATACTCCCACGAGGACACGGAGATCCTGATTGAGGTTACGCCAAAATACGTCGAAATATGGGATACGAGCGAGGACAACTATGCCTATCAGATTTTCATTGACTTTGATACGCGGGCAGTTGAGGTAAAGCAGTACGACCAGAGATAAAAAAGTGGGGGCAAGAGCCCCCGCTTTTTTACGAGCAGATTCAGGTTCCTACACTCCGCAGAGCTCTCTGACTACATGCTGCGCGAGCAACAGTCCAGCCGCGGCGGGCACCCAGACCACAGACCCCGGTACACTTCTACGGCCAGGAGGCGGGGCTTCCGACGGCTCCGGAGTTCTCGCTTCCTCCGGTGAAAAGACAACCATGTGGTGTTCCACGCCGCGCCGGCGCAGTTCGCGCCGAACCACGCGCGCAAATGGGCAGCCGCTCGTCTCGGCTATGTCGCACAGTCTAAGTCGGCCGGCGTCAAGCTTGTTGCCGGTACCCAGAGCGGAAACTATCGGTATTCCCCTGTTCAGTGCCGTTACAATGAGGTCGGTTTTGCAGGAAACAAGGTCAATCGCATCGATGATGTAATCATATTCCGCGGTAAAAAAATCCTCACGGGTGGCCGACTCGTACCGTGCACAAATCGGGAAAACATGAGTGTCAGGTGAGATATCTGCTATGCGACACGCCATGCACTCGGCCTTGTCCCTGCCGACGGTGGATGTCAGAGCCTCTATCTGGCGGTTTATATTCGTCTCTGAGACGCTGTCCTCGTCCACCAGAGTAAGCATACCTACTCCGGCGCGCGCGAGCGCCTCGGCGCACCAGGAGCCAACACCGCCGACACCAAAAACGGCGACATGGCTGCGCGCGAGCTTTTTCATCGTGTCGCGGCCGAGAAGCATTTCCTGCCTTAAAAATCTGTCTGCCATCTTCCCCTCCGTAAAATCAAGGGCCGTCCAAAGGACGGCCCTTGATTCATATTTTTGTCTTACTTGCGATTTGTAAAGCGGAAAGCAAAGCTTTCCTCTGTGCCGTAGGAGGCGGATATTTCAGTTACATACGTGTTGAAGTCCTCATTGCGCATGACGTTTTCAGCGATATAGTCGGCGTAAACAGGTCCCTCTCCTACGAAGTAGATGAGATGGTAGCCGTTATAGTTGGCACTCTCGCCGTGGACTATGGCCGTATCTCCGGGCTGACGAGCGCCAAAACAAAAGTCGTTGAACTCCTCGACCATCTGACCATTAGCAACGTTTTCATAAAGGCCGCCGTTGGCACTCGAGCCTGTATCCTCAGAATACTGACCGGCCAAGGCTGCAAAATTGTCCTCCGTCGGGTTCTGGTTCCACTCGGCCTCAATCTCCTCAACACGCTTGTGAGCTGTCTCAAGAGCCTCAGCGGTGTATTCGCCGTTTTCATCAGCTTCGGCGCGGATGAGAATATGACGCACGTTCACAAGATTGTACTGATTGTCATCACGTGAAACATACATTACTGCATAAGAGCCCGTGTCGGTGTCCACAACGGTGGAATCACCCTCCACGCGGGTAGGGTCACGCAGCCAGTCGGCACAGTCGGGATAATAGGAGGCGATGTTGCCGCCGGACATGGTATTGAGTGTTGACTTGCCAGGCTCGTAACTTTTTTTGGATTCATCGTCCAACAGCTCGTACACCTTGTCGGAGAAAGCAGTAAACGAATCGCTCGCTGCCAGCTCCTCAGCCGCAGCGTGGGATGCGGACACCTTGGCCTCATCGTCCATCTCGCTATACTCGTCGCGTGAATTGCTGACGAAATAGGAGTGGAAGGTGATTACGTCATAATCGTCCGCTATCTCGGCGTAACGGGAGTCAAGCTGCTCGTCGCTGTAGCTGTAGCTTTCCATCACGCTCTGACCGTATTCGGTGGCGGTGACATACTTTGTCATGCACTGGCGGTAGAGGTCCCGGGTCATGCCCTTGCCGAACAGTGCAGCCATGTAGCCGTCGGGCGTCATGTTCTGATATCCGGCATAGAGTTCATAATAGGAAATGCTCGATTCAATGCCGTCCTTGCCCTCCTGGGAGATTGTGTATCCGTTTGCTACGGCCTGGTCATACAGCGCAGTAACCTGGCTCATCTGTGCCTTGGCCTGGTCAGTGAAAAAATCAGCCCAAGTGGTCTGGCCTTCTGTGCCGCTGGAGTAAATCTGCTCATCCAGCGGGGCGCTGGTGTCGAGAATGTAGCTGAGATACTGCTCATTTTCATTGCAGAAGGTGTTGTAGGCGCTTCTGAAATAGAAATTGAACTCAGCAGCGGTGTATTCAGTGCCACCTGCTGTTATGGCAGTCGTCCCTGTGTAGAACAGATTTGAGTTGATAACTAACGCCGCGGCGAACACGAGCACAACGACGACAACGGTGATGATAGCGTTGCGCTTGAACCGCCTGCTTGACGCTTCGGCCTTGAGCTGTTCCTCGCTCTTACGGTCAAGACCATCCGCGCGCAGGTCGCTGCGGACCTTTTTCTGCTTTGATGCACTCATAGTTTTTCATCCTTTTCGTGTTGGTTTGCATAAATGCCATGTTTTGTTATTATACAGTAACATCCGCCAAGTTTCAAGCTAAAATATACCAAAAGCTCACTTTTTCTTTGCCGCAAACACGCTATCTGGCACAAAGTACTTTATTCGACGGTTTGAATGTGCTACAATAAGTCTGCCCGCAGGACACGGGCAAAATCCACGCTTGGAAAAGGTAAGAACATGAAAAAACACAAAATCAAACGCAGGATTCCATATGCCGTGTTGGCCGTGGCGCTGGCCTGTGCCGCGCTGGTGCTTGACGGACGGTGTAGGCTAACAACAACGCGCTATACGCTCTCATCGCCGCGACTGCCGGAACAGTTCGATGGTTTTACGATTGTGCAGCTAAGCGACGTACATGGCGCTCAGTTCGGCAAGGACAACGGGCGTCTGCTCGAAAGAGTGCGGCGTGAAGCTCCGGACATAATTGCAGTGACGGGCGATTTGGCGGACGAGTTCACGGACATGACAGTCATAGACGCGCTGCTTGGTTCTCTGGCTGAAATAGCGCCGGTGTATTATGTCAGCGGCAATCACGAGTGGTCCTCGTCTTTGCTGCCGGAGCTTGAGGTGTTTTTTGAAAAGCACGGCATAGAATACCTCCGTAACGAGTGTGTGGTAATCGAGCGCGGCGATGAGAGCATCGTGCTTACCGGAGTTGAAGACCCAAACGGCTGGTGGGACATGTTGGAGCCGGACGAAATAATTGACATTGTGCGTGATAACCATGGTGATTCCTTCACGGTGCTGCTTGGCCACCGCAACTACTGGGCAGAGAAATACCCAGATTTGCCGGTTGACATAATTCTATGCGGTCACGCGCACGGGGGAATAATCCGCTTGCCGGTTCTCGGCGGCGTTCTGGGGACTGGGCGGGTACTGTTCCCTGACTACGTGGACGGGGTTCATGAGGTAGGACAATACAGTTTAGTAATATCTCGAGGACTTGGGCAGAGTCCGGTTGCGCCGCGAATTTTAAATACCCCTGAAATTGTGGCGGTGACGTTGCGGTGCGGAAATGAATAATTTTCATATTTTTTATTTTTTTAAGGAATCATTTTCATATTTTGCGCATAGAATAACCTATATACTGTTTTACGGAGGTGCGAAGATGGGAAAAGATATTGACGATTTCATCTTTGGAGATGCGGTAGGCGGCCCCAGTGAAAGATAAAATTGGGTGTTTGTCAAAAAGGTCAGGCGAGCAATAGCCTGACCTTAAAAAAGATAACATGTATCATTGTTGTGCTGATAGTGAGATACAGCGGCTAAAAATTATTTACCTATTTTTTATCTACTAATTATTCATTGGAGGCAACCATGTGGCTTTTGTAACAGTTATCCCAAAATTCTTATACATAATTAAAACAGAGAGCCAGTTACTTTAGAAGTGACTGGCTCTCTGTTTTTGCTTGTACCTTGCTTGTTAGACGTTATTCAATACTGTATAACGAACAGGTTCATTTAACTAAAGGTATCCGTACAGTCTTGTGGTCGCACAGGCGAAAGAACTTGCGAGATATTGAAAAAAATGTAAAAATGAGAGGAATATGTTTATGATTTGACGAAAGCGAAGAAGGGATGGTATCAGGATGGCAACATATGGCTATGTGCGGGTAAGTACGCGCGATCAGAACGAAGAACGGCAGATGATAGCGATGCGGGAGTTTGGAGTAGCAGAAGAGCACATAGTCATAGACAAGCAGAGCGGAAAGGATTTTGAACGACCAGGTTATCGTAGGCTTATGCGAAAATTAAAAATGGGAGACATACTTTTTATCAAGAGCATAGACCGACTTGGGCGGAGCTA
>CATJWG010000156.1 GCA_949744165.1 uncultured Eubacteriales bacterium
AGCATACAAAAGAAATTTTCTGGACGGGCTCTGGTTAATGTTGTATAATAAAACATCAATATTTTTGAAAGGACTTGATTTAACATGCAGGAAGTATATGATTTTATCAAAAACTGCGACACTTATTTTCTCGCCACAGTAGATGACGGTCAGCCTCGCGTGCGCCCCTTCGGCACCGTGGATGTCTTTGAAGGCAAGCTCTATATCCAGACAGGCAAGACAAAGGACTGCTTCAAGCAGATGAGCGCCAGCCCCAAAATCGAGATATGCGCTTTCAACGGCAAGGGTGAATGGGTACGTGTCGCTGCTACCGCCGTTGACGACGACCGCGTTGAGGCCAAGGCGCACATGCTTGACCAGTATCCTCATCTGAAATCGCGCTATGACGCCAACGACCCAAACACCGCCGTACTTTACCTCAAGGACGCCACCGCCACTTTCTCCAGCTTCACCTCTCCCGACAGGGTTGTAAAGTTTTAAAAAGTCAAAAGCACGGGCCTCTATGTCCGTGCTTTTGACTTTTTATTTGTTACCCGTAGCGGTGGAAGCGCTCCGGCTTTGGTCTGAATTTTATGCCTGAGACAAGCCCCATTGCGGCCATCATCGAAAATGTCGACGAACCTCCGTAGCTGAAAAACGGCAAAGTTATACCGACGACAGGGGTTATGCCCAGACACATACCGATGTTTTCAAAGGTCTGGAAAATCATCGAAGCAGCAACGCCAAAGCAGACAAGCATACTCATGGTGTTGCGCGATTTTAGTCCTACATAGATGCAGCGGACAATTATCAGCACCAGCAGCAGCAGAACAATGCAGCAGCCTATCATCCCCAGCTCCTCGCCTATAACAGCGAAAATGAAGTCGGTTTGTTTCTCCGGAAGGGCCGAGGACTGAGTCTGCGTGCCGTTGTACAGCCCCGTTCCCGTGAGCTGTCCTGACGCCAGGGCAATCTTGCTCTGGTTCGGCTGCCATTTAACCCCGTCTCCTGTGGGGTCTATGGTGGGGTCATATGGCGCGAGTATGCGGTCCTTCTGATAATCCTTGAGAATATGTTCCCAAGCGAAGGGCGTAACCGCCGCTATGGCCGCTATGCCTAAAACAAACCAGTATATCTTCAGTCCTGCCACAAACAGCATTACAGCGAACACGAAAAAGAAAATAAGCGCGCTTCCAAGGTCGGCGGAAATAACAACGATGAGACCAAAAAACAGGAAAAAATGTCCTGCCAGCTGTACAACGGACACAATGTGGTCCAGGTTTCTGTATTCCTTGAGATAGCTTATATGCTTAGCCATGAGCACGATGTAAATCACCTTGACCACCTCGGACGGCTGTATGCCTATCCCGAGGAAGCGTATCCAGCTCTTGTTGCCGGTGCCGTCATCCTGGCCGAAAGGCACCAGCGCAAGTATGAGAGCTATTCCGAAGCCGACAAGTATAGGCCATTTGTCAGCAATTATGTCAATATCTATCACAGTCAAAACAACAAAAAGCCCTATGCCTATTATGAGAGCTGCAAGCTGAACGGCAACATATCGTATCGTATCATATGACGCCGTAGCGCTGGCAATAACAACAAGGCCCATTATCGAGCTTATCATACACAGCGAAAACAACAGCATATCAGCTCGGTGAAAAAACTCCCGTGCAAGGGGCCAATATTTCTTCACGCGGCAAAGCCTCCTTCCCCGCAGTAAGGTTTTATGGAAATATTATCGTCATATTGTATCATATTTAAATGCTTTGCGCAATGTAATTTTGCCGCTCCCCGCGGGGAGCGGCAAAGCTTATTTTTCATTATTTTACTGCAAGCCGCTGCGGTAGTGCTGTACAGCCTCCTGTAAATTGTTCAGCAGGGAGCTTTTTCTGTTTTTTAAACGGATATAGTAAAGGTTGGTACAGCCTGTCCAGTCTATGAGCTTCATAAATTTTATTCCATCATACTGCATTGGGACATTTGTGGTGGTAACTACTATCGGGCCCTTCGTCGCCATCTGAAAAATTGTATTGTCATACCCACCCAAATACAATGTTTTCGGCTTCAAATTGTGCTGCCTGAAAAGCTCTGTCCACGTGCTTGCGGCTTTGGCCGCCTGTGGGTCTGTTTCGGATTTCGGAAACGGAAAGGCAAAAGTAAATCCTCGAAGCTCCTCCACGGTCACCTCATTTTTCCCACGGAAAAAACGGTCGGACACACCCATATACATGTCACATTCGCTTGTAATGTACTCTACATCAAGCCTGGAAATATCCTTTCCGATATATTCTTCCGGGCTTAGCTGATAATGCAGGGTTATAAACACCGCATCCAGCTTTCCCAGAAAGAGCTGCCTCAGCAGCTCGTTTGCCGCCGCCTTTATGTTTTGTATCGAGGCTCTCGGGGTTTGCAGCAGGAAGGACGCGAGGATGTTCTGCTCGTGAATATTTCCATAGCGCGGCTGTGAGCCGATTTTCAGCGTAGCGTTAGTACGGCTTTTCAGGTCCTTTAGCTGCTCGGTAAGCGCACCATAGGTGTCCGATATTTTTTTCAGGGACTCAAGTACTATGGCTCCCTCAAGTGTAAGCGTAAGCCCACGCGATTTGTTGCCGCGTACAAACAGCTTTACGTCCAGCTCCTCCTCAACGTTGGAGACATACTTTGTTATCGCCGATGGCGAGTACGACAGAAAAAGCGCTGCATCCGCGAAGCTCTTGTAATTTGGCAGCTCACAGATCGTTTGTATCTCCTGTATAGTCATCAAAGCACTCCCTTAGCTTTTATGCGTTTTTCCCTGACTTTATTTGTTATTGTATTTTAATATCCGTTAATTGTCAATTTACTTAAAAAAATTAGTTATTTTGACATACTTTTGACCCATTTTTGCTCAAAGCATTGACGGTTATACGTTTCTTTGATAAAAAGCACATTTTAAATTTGCAATTTGGAAATCTGAGTCCACATTTGTCGGGGCAAAATCGGCACAATAGTGCTAACATTACATAAAATCATAAAGTGAGGTGTTATCTTTTGAGTAATATTACAGAAATTCACTTACAACCAATCAATGCAGCTGCCGTGGACGCAGTAAACTGCCGCACTGAAAGAGTCGAATCACTTATCAAAAGAAGAATGGAGGCTGTGGAGCACCTTGCCTGCGAGCGCAGCCGAATTGTCACTGATTCCTGGAAAGAAACCGACGGCCAGCCGCTGGACATAAGGCGCGCAAAACTGTTCCGCGCGGTTATGGAGAAAAACCCCGTGGTAATACGCGACGGTGAGCTCATTGTAGGCTCACAGTCAAAGTACGTTCTCGGCGCCTCTCCTTCCATAGATTATAACCCCTCGCTCGCCATTGAGAACATAGAAAACTTCAAGGGTAAGGAACTGACGGATGAGGACCCCGAGCTGCACACCATTACCAAAAGTGAGTACGAAAGTCTCGCCGAGGATGTCGAGTTTTGGAAGGGCCGCTCCACCGGCGACGCCGTTAACCATTTCAACGAAACTCACTTCCCCTGGCTTCAGGACTGGGCACGGTCCGGACTGGTGAACGCAGCCAAGGCCGGAAACCCGCCGGGCGCTAAAAACGTAAACTATGGCTGGGTTATCCAGGAGGGTCTGGAAAGCATAATCGTCAAGGCAAAGGCCGAAAAGGCAAAGCTCACCTTCTCCGACACTCCCCGCGAGGACTATCAGAAGGAGATATTCCTTGACTCGGTCGTCATCGCTCTTGAGGGCGCCATAGAGTTTTCCCATCGCTATTCACGTCTGGCCGCAGAGCTCGCCGCCAAGGAAAGCGACCCGCAGCGCAGGGCCGAGCTTGAGAAAATCTCCGAGGTCTGCTTCAATGTGCCGGCAAAGCCCGCGAAAAGCTTCCATGAGGCCGTGCAGAGCTTTTGGTTTATCCATCTTTGTGAAAACCTTGAGACCTCCTTCCAGGCGGAGAGCCCCAGCCGCATCGACCAGTATCTTTACCCGATGTACCGTCAGGACATTATTGAAAACAGCACTATGAGCCGTCAGGAGGCCGCGGAGCTGCTCGGCTGCCTGTTTGTTAAGATAAACGAGCTGACCTGCGTTAAAAACAACTACGAGAAAAACAACATCCCCGGCACCACACTTCAGGCCACCACACTCTGCGGCGTGGACCGCGAGGGCAACGACGCCTCCAACGAGCTGAGCTACCTGCTGCTCGAGGTTCTGGCTCAGGTGAAATTCCCTCAGCCGCCAATTTACGTGCGATATCATCCCAATATCGACAAGCGTGTGTGGATGAAGGCCCTTGAGGTCAATATCCGCCGCGGCGACGGTAACCCCGCGTTTATGAGCGACATCTGCCGCATTCCCTCCTTTGTTGACCACGGCATCACGCTTGAGGACGCCCGCGACTGGGCGGCATGCGGCTGCGCCGGTTCCATCACGCCGGGTATTTCCACGCACGGCGGCTCGCTCGGTATAAATTATATAAACCTGGCCAAGGTCATGGAATACGTGATGAACGACGGTGTTGACCCGCGCACGGGCGTTCAGATTGGTCTGAAAACCGGCGATGTAACAGAATTTACCACGGCCGAACAGTTTATAGATGCTTTCAAGGCACAATTTGATTACCTCATATCCATAATGGCGAAGATGGCGCGCATGTCAGCCTACGTCGATATCGAAAACTACCACATTCCCTTTATTTCCGCCCTGCTTGGAGACTGCATCGAAAAAGGCATGGACGCCCGCGCAGGCGGCGTGCGTTATCCACAGTTTCTCTATCACATAGCCGACCGAGGACTTCAGGACGTGGCCGACTCCATCGCCGCAATCAAAAAGGTAGTGCTGGAGGATAAGCGCGTCACCATGCGGCAGCTCAAGGAGGCCATGGCAGCCAACTTTGAGGGAGAGGGCCACGATTATGTACGCGCTCTTATGCGCTCAGCGCCGAAGTATGGCAACGACGACGACTATGTTGACAGCATCTTCTCTGAGCTGTCAGTATGGCTGCAAAATCGCATACGCCAAGAGCGCAACCCCTTCGGCGGGGACCTATGGGCGGGGCGCAGCGGTGCGAACGCGCACGTATCCTTCGGTCGCGTAACCGGACCGCTGCCAAACGGCCACAAGGCCGGCGAGCCCATTGCCGACGGTTTCTGCTCACCGGCCCAGGGATGCGACGTACATGGACCTACCTGCGTATTCAACTCAGCGTCCAAGGCTGTGCATGTTGACAACTCCACAGCGGCATTGATGAATATGAAGTTTGAGAAAAAGCTGTTTAAAAATCCTGCAAACATAGCAAATCTCGGGGCAATGCTTGAGAAATACTTTGCCGATGGAGGCTTCCATGTGCAGATAAACATCATCGACAAGCAAACCATGCTCGACGCACAGGAGTCCCCCGATGAATACAGTAGCCTGATGGTTCGTGTGGCCGGCTACAGCGCTTTCTTCATAGACCTGCCCACCGGCATTCAGAACGAAATAATTTCCCGCACAAGCGAAGAAATGTAAATTCTATAAAATAACAATTGGGAGTGACGCACCTATGGCAGAGCTGACAGGAAAAATCTTCAACATACAGCATTTCAGCACCGAGGACGGCCCCGGCATACGCACAACCGTCTTTATGAAGGGCTGTCCCCTGCGCTGCCTCTGGTGCGCCAACCCCGAGTCGCAAAACGCGCAGCCTCAGCTTGCAAACCGAAGCTCCGTGTGCATACGCTGCAAAGCCTGCGTCAGCGTCTGCCGCGCCTGCGCCCTGTCGGAGGATGGCGTGAAAATTAAAATTGACCGCGCGCTATGCACCGGCTGCGGAAGCTGCGTAAAAATGTGCCCAACTGGCTCCATGTTCTTCTACGGCGGAGAAAAAACCGTGGACGAGGTGTTTGATGAGGTATCCCGCGACGCGGGATACTATGAAAAATCCGGCGGCGGAGTGAGCGTGTCCGGCGGAGAGTGTATGACCCAGCCGGAATTTGTCTCGCAGCTTCTCCGGCGCTGCAAGCAGGCTGGCTTTCATACCGTGCTGGACACCTGCGGCTATTTCACGGAGCAGGCGCTGCGCATGGTCTGGGACTATGTGGACCTTGTGCTTTTCGACATCAAGCTCCTTGACCCGCTTAAGCACAAAAAGTACACGGGCGTGGAAAACACGCCGATAATGGAAAACCTTAAGCTTATGCTCGACAGCGGTATGTCAGTTGTAATTCGGGTGCCCGTTATACCCGGCGTGAACGATTCCGACGAGGAGCTGGGCGCGATAGGCCGCTTTGTGGCCTCACTTGACAGCTCGCTGCATGTAGACCTCCTGCCCTATCACCGCTTCGGGGAGCGGAAGTACGAAATGCTCGGCATGGAGTACGCTCTACAAGGTATATCCGCTCCCGACGACGCGGCTAAGGAGGGCTACCGGAAAATCATGGAATGCTACGGTCTTGACTGCACCGTGCATTAAATAAACCGATAAAGAAAAAGGGAGGAAAAGTTATGTCATCAGGCGCTCTCGTAGTCCTTTGCCTTATTGGCGTTGTACTTGCGATTGTTCTCAATTACAAGTGGAACCTCAACATGGGCGTATCCGCGCTGGTTTTCGCGCTCATAATCGGGAACCTGTTTATGGGTATGCGCGTCAAGGAGGTCGTGGCCCTGTTCCCGACTTCAATCTACTTTCAGGTCATGTGCCTGTCCCTGTTCTTCGGCTGGGGCGTCGTCAACGGCACCATGGAGGCGGTTGCCAACCCCGTCCTGCACGCCTGCCGCACCCGCCCCCGGCTCATCGGCATTGCCATGCTGGCCATAGGTCTGCTGCTGGGCATAATCGGCTGCACTCCGCCGGCCGCCGGCGCCATCACCGCCGTTATGATTTTCAGCATAGCCGTCCCCGCGGGCATGAATCCGCTTTTAGGCGTCGCGAGCGCTTACGGCAACAACGCCGGCTCTTTCGTTCTCTGGGGCGCGTCCGGCGGCATCATCAGCGCAACCATTGCAGCCAATGGCTTTGAAAGCACCGCCGTGAGCCAGACCTGGGTTATCTTCGGCCTGAGCGTGCTGCTGACGGTTGTCAACTTCTTCATATTCTTCTTCATCTACAAGGGCTATAAGATGAATCCCATACCCGACATGCAGAAGCCCGAGCCCTTCACGGCAATACAGAAAAAGAATCTTTACGTTATCGCGGTAGTCATATTCTTCGCGGTGGTTCCCGGGGTTATCAATACATATGTCAAGTCGCCCTTTACCAAGGCGCTTTCCGGCTTCTGCGACATGCAGGTGCTCTGCCTTATCGGCTTTATTGTCTGCGCGTTTATGAAGCTTGCCGACCAGAGGGCAGTCGTCAAGGCCGTGCCGTGGAACACGCTGCTCCTGCTCGGCGGCGTATCCTGCCTTATGAGCGTCGCGACTCAGGCCGGCGCCGTGGACATAATCACGCAGTGGCTTGCCGGCAGCATCCCCGCGGTTCTCCTGCCCATGTTCCTGTGCCTCGTCGGCGGCTTCCTGAGCGCCTTTTCCGGCGGCATCACCGTCGTGTTCCCCATGGTCGCGCCCATGGTCCCCGTGCTCGTAGAGGCAACCGGAGCCAATCCTGCGCTGTTGTTCCTCGGCATCGTTGTCGGAGCTCACTTCACCTCCATGTCCCCCTTCTCCACCGGAGGTGCAGTCTACATGGCCACCTGCCGCGACGAAGCCATGGCAAAGAAGCTGGTTCCCGGACAGATTCTTGTCGCCGTGATTTCCCTGCTCGTCAGCATGGTTATCATGACCCTTATAGCGCTTTTCGTCTGATACTATTCTTCAATTATACGTCATCCGATAAACTGATAAAAACGCTTTATGGAAAGGAATGTACAATATGAGTGAAAAAATATTGCTCTTTGCCGGAGACACGGCTCCGAAGCGTCCGGACATGGACAGCATATTTGAAAAAACAGCGGATTACCTTCACAGCGCGGACCTGCTTTTCGGACAGCTCGAAGCGGTAGTGACCGATAAGGGCGCTCCCGCCTGTCAGGCACGACTGCCGCTGCGCATATACCCCTCTGCCGGTCCCTGCCTGAAAAAAGCGGGTTTTGACGTGATGTCCTTCGCCTCCAACCACACGCTCGACTGGGGCTTTGAGGGCTACTACGACACCATGCGCATCATGGCCGAGAGCGGAGTTGACATTCTCGGCGCCGGCGACACCATTGACGAGGCGAGAAAACCGATTATCAAGACTCTTGACGACGGCACCCGCGTGGGCTTTCTCGGATACTGCTCGATTCTCCCACAGGACTACTGGGCGCTTCCGGACCGCCCCGGCGCCAACCCCATGCGCGCGCTGACAGCTTCCGTGGCCAACGAGCACGACCAGCCCGAAACTCCCCACACTCTCTATAGCTGGCCGCATCCGAAGGACTTGGAAAACATGATTGCGGACATCGAGGCTCTGCGCCCTAAGGTTGACATACTGGTGGTTTCTCAGCACTGGGGCATACACTTCACGCCCGCGGTTATCGCCCAGTATCAGCGCTATGTCGGCCATTTCGCCATCGACCACGGCGCGGACCTTGTCGTGGGCCACCACTCCCACATCCTAAAGGGCATTGAGGTGTATAAGGGCAAGGTGCTGGCCTACAGCCTTGCAAACTTTGCCACCGAGGGGCCCGCGGCCTACTTTGAGGGCAAGCGCGGACTTATCAACGACTCCCGCCACGGCGACATACGCAAGCTCAACGACGACTTCAAGAAAAATCCAAAGCGCACCATGCCCTATGACTCCTGCAAAACCATACTGCTTAAGGCGGTTGTG
>CATJWG010000157.1 GCA_949744165.1 uncultured Eubacteriales bacterium
ACTGCCAGCGACTGATCCGGCGTCTCCTCCAGCAGGGCGACGCGAAGGCCCTCGTTGATGACGGCCTCCAGATTCTGAACGCTTTGTATGCCGCTGTGCCGCTCATGGGCCCCGGGGGCCGAAATGCCCTCTCCGGCCTGTTCAAAAAGGCTCCCTGAATACTCCATATGCCCGTCCTCCAAATTAACCGGTTTCTGGCTCTCACCGCCATAGCAAAACCAGAAAAATCTGAGTCATAATATCATGTATTTACCGATCATGTCAATATGCGATGCGGCAGAAAACGGCCCCCGACAGTTTCAGCACAAAAGCTTGAGGGGTCTACGGTGCGTAGATTGCTTTTGTGTAGTACATACAATAGAATATGTCCCGAGGCGGAAAACATGGACATCAAAAGGAAAAAGGAACTTTTGCGGCATACCATGACCGTCGCCTGAAAATGGTCCGCAAAAAAGGGTTCAACACGAAACTTCACTTTGCCATGGATGCGCATGGTAATCATGTCCAGGCCCGGCTCACCGCCAGAATCATAGCGGACTGTTTCCAGGCTCTTTTGCTGCTGAAAGAGTTAGATATTGGTGTTTTGCTGGCAGATAGAGGCTGACTGCTGATTTCCCACAGCCTGAGAGGCAGGGGGTGGCGGTGTTTGCTCCGGCTGCTGGGGCTGGCCCAGTTCTGGGGGCAGTATAAAATCCTTGACGTAGATACGGGTGGGCCGTCCCTGACTCTGTTTCTTCCACTCGATCAAGCCAATTCCGTCCTTGTCCAGCTCCCGAAGCAGCTTCGTAGCCTTGTCCTTGCCGCAGCTCATGAGGTTCATGGCGTCCTCCTGAGTGAAGTAGATGTAGACGCGCCGGTCGCCGTCTATCCAGCTCTTTTTCACTGACAATCCCATCCGGCCCAGCAGAAGGCCGTAGGTGACCTTAAGCTCAATGGAAACGAGATTTTTACGATTGTGTAAAAGGCGAAGTACCTCATGACTTTCGTTATAATGCTCCAGTTTGTTGATAATGGCAAGAACGATATCCCACTGAAAATCATAAAGTATATTGCAAATTTTACTTTGCCTAAAACCAGCTGCTTCATTGGAAAGAATGTTCTCTGGAATAGAAATTCGCTGAAAACGTAGTAAAGCTATTCAGAGACATATAAACGATTTGCTCTGTGTGTCAACTGTAATAAAACCGAATCCTCGAGTATGATGAAATTTG
Source organism: uncultured Eubacteriales bacterium (assembly GCA_949744165.1). Lineage (GTDB taxonomy): Bacteria > Bacillota > Clostridia > Oscillospirales > Oscillospiraceae > JAMPGF01. The sequence continues at coordinate 1,212 of CATJWG010000157.1, forward strand.
CGCCAAATTATAATCTAAGATAGGAGTGTTGAGCGAACGAAGGCAGCGGGGATTGATGTTTCCAAAGGTAAGAGCATGGTGTCAGTCATGCGGCCGTTTGGGTGAAGTGGTGGCAAGACCTTTTGCTGTGCGCCACACCGGCAGTGAACTCAAGGAGCTGGCAGACTACCTGCCCCCGAAAGGGGGATGCGGCGTCCCCTTTACTGGGAGAAGTGGGTGGATTTTGCCGCGTCCTTCTGGCATGTTGACTGTGTGCGGGGCATGAGCCTGACTGCTTTTTCAGAGCGCTACCGCAAATGGTGCAAGCGGCATGGCTATAACTTCAGCAGCGATAAGGCCGCTGAGATCCATGATGGTGCGAAAGACCAGATTGCCGTCATGCCCAAGGACGACCTGACCAGACGGCTGATCCGGCAAGCCATTGAGTCTCTCAACGCTGTCTCCAAGACTGTGGAGCAGCTGAATGCGGAGATGCTCCAACTGGCCGCGCAGCTTCCGGAGTATCCGGTTGTCATGGAGATGCACGGTGTGGGAGATTACCTGGGTCCCCAGCTCATGGCGGAGATTGGAGATGTGACCCGCTTTGCTCACAGAAGCTCCATTACCTCCTTCGCCGGCGTTGACCCCGGCGCTGACCAGTCCGGCACCCACGAGTCCAAGAGCGTGCGCACTTCCCAAAGTGGTTCACCCGAGCTGCGTAAAGCACTGTTTCTGGTAATGGACTGCCTGCTCAAGACAATGCCCCAGGATGACTCTGTCTACCGCTTCATGGATAAGAAACGTGCCGAGGGAAAGCCCTATCTGGTCTACATGACGGCGGGTGCCAACAAGTTCCTGCGCGTCTACTACGGCAGGGTGAGGGAGTATCTGGCTTCGCTGGAAACTACGTCCGACCAGTTATAAAAGTGTCGATTTTCCTCTGAAAACGTCGTTCTTCCAGGGCTTTGTCGAAAGCTATCATATAATCTCCCTGTATTTTTTGAGGGAGGATTTACCATATGACAGACATACTCCATATCTGCGACGAGCTTCAGGCTCTCGGTATTACCGCAAATTGTGTAGGCCGCAGGCAGACTGCTATGGCCATTGAGCTGGCTTTGCAGGACGAGGGCAGGCTCAGTCATGTTACCAAGGAGATATACTGGGTCTTTGCCGACTCCATAGGCTGTAAGCGATGTGATATTGAACGGAACATCCGCACTGTTTCTCACCGAGCGAGGAAGGAAGGCAGACAGCGCCTGATTGAAATTGCGCGTTATGATTTACATGCCGCGTCCACTGCTTCTGAGTTTATTTCAATTCTTGCTTCTCATATCCGCAGGTCTGATATGGCCTTATCTGCCAAGTAAGGCTAAATTTCTTTTATCCCGTTTTCCGGCTGGGCGCACGCTGAGCGTCCGCTCTCTTTGTCATGCCCATTTTCCCTGCTTTTCTTTTTTGCATTTTTCTATTGACTTTTTCTTTGCAGACT
>CATJWG010000158.1 GCA_949744165.1 uncultured Eubacteriales bacterium
CATATAGCTCGTCCTTTCTGAAACTTACTTCGTTTCGGTGTGAACAGTGTGCTTGCGGCAGAAACGGCAATACTTTTTCATCTCCACACGGTCGGGAGTATTCTTCTTGTTTTTCTTGGTATTGTAGTTTCTCTGCTTGCATTCGTTGCATCTGAGGGTAATTTTTACTCTTGCTCCTGCAGCCATTGTTTTCGGCACCTCCTTGTAAAATTGGACCCCCTCGGGGTCTTTTTGCCTCCCTGTTTTTAAGGTCAGACCGGTAAATCTGCGCGCAAACGCGCGCAAAAACAAACCCGTCTGCCGACAGGTAGGTTGAGTATATCACAAGCCCACTGTCCGGTCAATACTTTTTTGCCCGTTTTCCAGGAAAAAATCCCGCCCTCGAGGACGGGACAAAGGCTTTTTATTCATTCCGGCACACATCCGCCACCAAATACTACGCATGGTCCTATCGCGCTTGTCCCGTACTTTGACGTAAGCCCGCTCCGACTCGCCGCTGGCGGCGCGGTAAAAGCTCACTATCAGCCCACCGCTGCCATCCCAGGCATCGAGCTCACGCGCCTGGAGACACCGATTATCCGCGCACACGCCCTCAGGCAGCTCCCGCAGGCGCACAGCGTACTCAGCGCCGGTACGGCAGGACCTGCGTATACCGCGCGGCGTCAGGCTTCGTATCTGCTCACGATATCTTCCTCCCATTTATCTGTTATTTTTGTCATGATATGCGGTTTTTGTATCAAATTTGGAACGGACTTGCATCACGCCGTCAAAATTTTTATCACTTTCCCATGATTGCCTTTTCTGATACACCGATATATAATATAACAATCCTAATCACAGGCTGGCGATTTTATGACCTACGAACAGGCCCTCAATTTCATACATTCCCTCGGCAGAAGCTCGGACGGCCGCAGCCTTGAGCGCACGCGCTCCTTGCTCGACGTGCTCGGTAATCCCCACAAATGCACCCGCTTTGTCCACGTCGCGGGCACCAACGGCAAAGGCAGCGTCTGCGCCATGCTCGAATCGGTCCTGCGCGCGGCGGGGTACAGAACAGGACTGTTTACCTCCCCATACCTCCACCGCTTCAACGAGCGCATCCGCATAAACGGTGAGCCCATTCCTGACAAAGAACTCGCCGCACTGATTGAACAGGTGAAGCCCCTTGCCGAAAACACAGGCGGCTTCGGCGAGTTTGAGCTGGACACCGTGCTCGGCTTTGCGTATTTCGCGCAAAGCTCCTGCGAGGTCGCCGTGCTGGAGGTCGGCATCGGCGGGCTGCTGGACCCTACAAACGTCATAGGCGCGCCCGACTGCGCCGTGATAACCAACATCGGCCTTGACCACACTGCGATACTCGGCCGCACCCCCTCCGAGATTGCCGCGCAGAAGGCAGGGATAATAAAGCCCGGCTGCGCCGCGGCGCTCTACAGCCAGTCCGACCCCGACGCCGCGCGCGTACTCGCGGATTCCTGCCGTAAAAACTGCCGCGACTGGCGCACGTCGGACTTCGACGCACTGAAGCTGCTGAGCGTGACGGAGCGCGGCCAGCGCTTTCGTTACCGTGGACGCGAGCTCACCCTGCCGCTTATGGGCCGAAACCAGCTTCGCAACGCCGCCACGGCGCTTGAGGCCATAGAGCTTCTGCGCGCGCGCGGCTATGATATAAGTGAGCCGGCAATCGCGGACGGCTTTGCCCACGTGCGCTGGCCCGCACGCTTTGAGCTGGCCTCCCGCGAGCCCGACTTCGTAATAGACGGCGGACACAATCCCCAGTGCGCGCGCTCACTTGCAGAAAATCTGTGTCTGTACTACCCCGAGCGGCGGCGCGTGCTGCTGCTCGGCATCATGGCCGACAAGGACTTCAAATCATTTCTGCGTGAACTCCGCTCCACTGCCGACGTTTTTGTCTGCACCGCCCCACGTGGCGAGCGCGCTCTCCCTCCAGAGCTTCTGGCACAGGAGCTTGAAGGCCTTGGAAAGCCCGTTTTCGTCCGCAGCAGCCTGCCCTGCGCCATAGATACGGCTCGGCGAGCGGCCGGTGTCGACGGCGTTGTGTGCTGCGCCGGCTCGCTTTACCTGGCCTCCGAGGCCCGGGAATATTTCGGATTGGAGTGACAGTTATGGACAGCAGCGAAAATCCCTGCCGGATTATGGCCATAGATTACGGCGACAGGCGCATAGGCTTAGCCGTATCCGACCCGAGCGCCACGCTGTGCGGCGAGGCGCTGACAATAACAAACCGCGGTATGGAAAGCGCCGCAGCGGCCGTCGCGGACGAGGCGCGTAGCCGCGGCGTGCTCACGTTAGTGCTGGGTCTGCCGAAGAACATGGATGGCAGCGAGGGCGAGCGCGCCCGCCTCAGCCGCGATTTCGCCGAGCTTCTCACGGAGAAGCACGGCCTTGCCGTCACGCTCTGGGACGAGCGCCGCAGCAGCATCGAGGCCCACGCGATTCTGCACGCCAACGGCCGAAAAATGAAGCAGCACAAAAAGAACGTAGACGCCGTAGCCGCGTCGCTGATACTTGAGGGATATCTTGACAGCCTGAAATGAAAAAGGAGGCAAGCCATGAAATATGACGTAATATTATTCGACCTTGACGGAACCCTTACCGATTCCGGTCCCGGTATAATGAATGCGGCGGCCTACGCTATGGAGCGCTTTGGCCTCCCCTGCGGCGATGCGGCCCTGCTCCGAAAATTCGTCGGCCCTCCGCTGCGCGACAGCTTTCAGGATTTCTGCGGATTAGGCCCCGAGCAGGCGGTCGAGGCAATCGGCGTGTTCCGCGAATATTACGAGCCCCGCGGCGTGTTTGAAAACAGCGTCTACTCCGGCGTGCCGGAGATGCTCGGCACGCTCCGCGCCGCAGGAGCACGCCTTGCCGTGGCAACATCAAAGCTGGAATCTACAGCTCTGCGCGTGCTCGAGCACTTTGACCTTACAAAATACTTTGAGCTCGCAGCCGGCTCGCTTGCGGACAACACCAGAACGCGCAAGGCCGAGGTCGTCGCCTATACGCTGAGCAAGCTCGGAGTGACGGACAAATCCCGAGTGCTCATGGTTGGCGACCGCGAGCACGACGTTATCGGCGCGCGCGAAAACGGCCTTGCCTGTCTCGGCGTGCTCTATGGCTACGGCAGCCGCGGTGAGCTGGAAGCCGCCGGAGCCGCCCTTTTTGCCGAAACTCCGCAACAGGCGGCGGAAATTATTCTGACAGCCTAAAGTGCCCCTGTCTGCCAGCCAAGCAGCTTTTTCATATTGCGCACGGGTAAAATAAATGCTATACTATACGATTATAAAGATGAGATAAAAATTCAAGGAACAGCGATATGAGCTATACCCGATGGAAAATTCCATATGGAGATACCACGGCGCCTCCGGACCTGATAAACGAAGGCTACTCGCCGCTCCTGGCGGCGGTGCTGTGCCGTCGCGGATTGTCCGACCCCGTCCAGGCCCGCCGCTTTATCGACTGCGGCATCGAGCTTTTAGGCGACCCAATGACTATGCAGGGTATGCCCCAGGCCGTCGCCCGGCTGCGCTCCGCGCTTGATACAGGAGAAAAAATAGCTGTCTACGGCGACTACGATGTAGACGGCATAACAAGCACCTGCCTGTTGGTGGACTACCTGCGCTCGCGCGGTGCGGACTGCCTGAGCTATATTCCCGACCGTCTCGGCGAGGGCTACGGAGTGAACTCCGGAGCGATAGAGCGCCTGCACGGACAGGGTGTAAGTCTTATTGTGACCGTGGACTGCGGCGTAACCGCCGTGCAGGAGACTGCGTTTGCCGCATCTCTTGGCATTGACATGATAATAACCGACCATCACGAATGTCCCGAGGAGCTGCCCGCCGCCGTAGCCGTTATTGACCCGAAACGCTCCGGCTGCGTGTATCCCGGGCGCGACCTTGCCGGCGTCGGCGTTGCCTTTAAGCTGTTGTGCGCCATGGAGCAGGACGCGGAAGCTCTGCTGAGCTGGTACGCGGACCTCGTCGCCGTGGGCACGATTGCCGACGTGATGCCCATAACCGGCGAGAACCGCTATATAATCAAGGCTGGCCTGGAAAAGTTAGCCCGTTCCCCGCGCGTGGGCCTGCGCGCACTGATTGCCGAGTCAGGACTCGGCAGCCGGAAAATTACCGCCACGACCGTAGGCTTTACGCTGGCCCCGCGGCTGAACGTCTCCGGCCGTTTAGGTCAGGCGGAACTTGCCGCGGGCCTGCTTCTCACCGGCTCGGATTCCGAGGCCGCGCAAATGGCCGGACAGCTCTGCCAGCTAAACCGCGACCGTCAGGCGCTCGAGACGCAGATATGGAACCAGGCTGTGTCTATGCTCGGAGCAAGCGAGCCCTCCGGCCCCATTGTGCTCTGTCACGAAAACTGGCATCAGGGAGTAATAGGCATCGTCGCGTCCCGTCTCGCCGAGACCTACAATGTGCCGACCGTTATGATTTGCCTTGACGGGGAAAACGGCAAGGGCTCCTGCCGCAGCTTCGGCGGCTTTAACCTGTTCGACGCGCTTGGCGCCTGCTCTGCCCATCTGTGCTCCTTCGGCGGCCACGCGCTGGCCGCCGGCCTGACAATAAAGCGCGAAAACGTGGACGCTTTCCGACGCGCCCTGGGCGAGTATTACAGGTACAATCCCGCCTCAGGCGAGGCCGTACTGGATATTGACATCCGGATTGACCGGCCCGAGCTGCTGGACATGCGCTGTGTGGAGGACCTTGAACGCCTTGAGCCCTGCGGCAGCGGCAATCCGGGCGCACGGCTGTGCCTGTGCCGCGCGGTTTTGGAGTCCGTTACGCCTATCGGCGGCGGGCGACATCTTCGCCTGCGTCTTGGCCGCTTCGGTCGAATCTATGACGCGGTGTATTTTTCCAAGACCGAGGCCGAGCTCGGCCTGCGTGCCGGAGACTGCGTGGATGCAGCCTTCCAGGCGCAGATAAACGAATTTCGTTCCCGCCGGAGCGTCCAGCTTTTGATAACGGACCTGCGGGCTCACGATTTCCTGCCTGCGCTCGCCGTACTCGGCGGAGCCCTGCCGGAGCCGGAGGATGACCTTGTTCCCTGCCGGCCGGACTTTGCTCGCGTCTGGCGCGGGCTGTGTTCGCGCGGAGGCGAGGTCAGCGGCACGCTCCAGCGTCTTTTTGACAGTCTCTCTCCGGGCATGTGGGACGTTAAGCTGTGCCTGTGCCTGAAGGTGTTCGAGGAGCTGGGTCTGCTCACCATTAAACAGACTGGCGGCCACTGGACGGTCCGCCGCAGCGGCTTTGACGGAAAGGCGGACCTGTCATCGTCAGCCATCCTGCGTCAGCTCAATTCACGAAAGGAGTCCGCACGCAAATGAAAACCTATGACGATATGCTCGAGCGCTGTTATTCCGAGCTCGAGGAAAAGATACAGGAGTGCGCGCTGAGCGTTGACCTGGGCCGTGTCCGCGCTGCGTTTGAAACGGCTGTGGACTGCCACAGCGGCCAGCTCCGGCGCGACGGCTCGCCCTATGTCACACATACGGTGGCCGCAGCGGTGATAGCCGTGGAGATGGGTCTGGACGAGGACTCCATAGTCTCGGCCCTGCTGCACGACGCGCTGGAGGACACCTCCATGCAATATGATGAAATATCCAAGCAGTTCGGTCCCTCCGTTGCCGCTATAGTGGACGGCGTGACCAAACTCACGCGCGTGAATTTCACCAGCCGCGAGGAAGCGCAGATGGAGAATATGCGCAAAATGCTCATGGCCATGTCCGAGGACATACGCGTAATTCTCATAAAGCTGGCCGACCGTCTGCATAACATGCGCACCATGGACTATCAGACGCCGGAAAAGCAGCGGATAAAATCCTTGGAGACAATGCAGATTTACGCGCCAATCGCCCACCGTCTCGGTATGCAGCGCATAAAGTGGGAGCTCGAGGACCTTTCGTTGATGTATCTTGACCCGATAGGCTATAAGAGCATTCTCGACATGCTCGACCGCCGGCGCGACGACCTTGAGCAGTTCATGGACAGCATGGAAAAAAAGATAAGCGCCCGGCTCAGCGACTGGGGCATAGAGTGCACCATAAGCCGCCGCCTCAAGCACCTGTACAGCATCTACCGTAAGATGTACACGCAGAAGCTCGACCTGTCAGAGATTTTCGATTTGTGCGCCCTTCGCGTAACGGTGGAGACTTTGTCTGAGTGCTATAACGTGCTCGGTCAGATACACGACATGTTTAAGCCCATTCCCGGCCGCTTTAAGGACTATATCTCCACTCCCAAGCCCAACGGCTACAAGAGTCTGCATACCACCGTCATAGGCTCCGAGGGTATCCCCTTCGAGGTGCAGATACGCACCTGGGAGATGCACCGCACAGCTGAATACGGCGTGGCCGCACACTGGAAATACAAATCCGGCACGGCCGGCGTCAGGGACGGGGACGAGGAAAAATTTGCCTGGGTGCGCCGCCTTCTGGAGCTTCAGCAGACCAGCGACGCGACGGACTTTCTCTCGGGCCTGAAGGTGGATATGTTCGCCGACGAGGTATTCGTGTTCTCCCCCAAAGGCGACGTTATAAACCTGCCGGCCGGCGCCACGCCTATAGATTTTGCCTACAGCATCCATTCTGCGGTAGGCAACAGCATGGTGGGGGCCAAGGTCAACGGGCGCATCGTGCCCATTGACTACACCATGCAGAACGGCGACATCGTGGAGATACTCACCTCCAAGGCCGCCTCCGGACCCAGCCGCGACTGGCTGAAAATTGCCAAAAGCGGCTCGGCCCGCAGCAAGATAAAGCAGTGGTTTAAAAAGGAACGTCGCGAGGAAAATATAATCCAGGGCCGCGATATGCTCGACGCGGAGCTCAAGCGCTGCGGCATAAGCATGGCGGATGTTACTGAGTATGACCTCATGCCCATAATCCTGCGCCGCCTGTCCCTCAGCTCGGTGGACGATGTTTACGCCGCGATTGGCTACGGCGGAATAACTGCCACCAAGACCGCCAACCGCCTGCGTGACGAGCTGCAAAAGGCCCATAAGCAAAATGCGGCAAGGACCCCGCTGGATAAGCTAAACGAGGCCGCGGAGCGCCGCACGGAGCTCAAGCGCACTCAAAAGCCCCGCGCCGTGCAGGGCGTTCTGGTCGCCGGACTGGACAACTGCCTTATCAAATTCGCCCGCTGCTGCACCCCCGTTCCGGGGGACGAGATAGTCGGCTTTATTACCCGCGGCTACGGCGTGTCCGTCCATCGCACGGACTGCGCCAACCATATAAACGGCCGTCTCGACCCTGACGGCGGCGGGCGCTGGATAGATGTGTCCTGGGCCGATGATACCAACGACAGCTATACCACAACGCTTAAAATATGCTCCAAGGAGCGCAACGGCCTTGTCATGGACATAGCTACGGCGCTGACCTCAATAAACGCAAAGGTTCACAGCCTTCTCGCCCGTGATGTCGGCGGCGGCTGCGCCCAGACCACCGTGACGCTCGAGGTAAAAAACCTGTTTGATTTGCAGCTGATAATAAACCGCATCCAGGCCATCTCCGGCGTAACCGAGGTCAGCCGCTCAGGAAATTAAAAACATCCCCCAAATTTTAAGGAGGCTTAAAAATGCACATCAAAACCCTTACAGTCGGCCCCATTGAGACCAACTGCTATGTCGTCTCCGACGAGGAGACGCAAGAGTGCGCCGTTATCGACCCCGGCGATGAGTCGGGCACGATATTGGATTACCTTGAGTCAAATAATTTAAAATGCCGATGCATACTGCTCACCCACGCTCACTTTGACCACGTCGGCGCGGTTTCCGAGCTCATGGCAGAGACGGGTGCGGCGCTGTATATGAGCGAGCAGGACAACGGCGTGCCCATAGGCAGCGGCAGCGAGTGCTTCCGTGCGCCGGAGGGAACAAAATTTTATAAGGACGGCGACACGGTGGCCGTCTCTTCGCTAAGCTTCAGGGTGCTCGCAACGCCGGGCCACACCCCCGGCTGCGTCTGCCTTATCTGCGGCGACGCGATATTCTCCGGCGACACGCTTTTCCGCGACAGCTGCGGCCGTACGGACTTCGTCTCCAGCAATACGGACGACATGCTCGCCTCCCTCAGGCGAATAGCTGAGCTTCCCGGCGATTATGAAGTGTTTCCCGGCCACATGTCCGCCACCACGCTCGAGCGCGAACGCCGCATGAACTATTTCATGCACGCCGCCCTCAAAAGCTGAAAAGGAGAACAACAATGGCCCACCAAAGAACAGTCCGCGGAACGGACGAGTACGATTTTCCCGTCGAGCTCGTGTGGAAGGCCCTGACAGGGAGCAACAACTCCAATCTTGTGGACCCTCTCGACGAGGAAACCTATAACAACTCCGTTCCCAAGCCCGGCACCGTGTTCACCCGCTCGCTGGAGGTAGTGACAAACGAGCGCTTTTCCTTTCAGATAAAAACCGTGATGTATACCGCCACATGGAAAATCGCCCTCAAGTCCACGGGAGCGTGCAAAACTCGCGTGACAGTCGATGAGATTGTGGACTTCGCGGACTTTCGCGCCTTCGCCGCCTGCCGCTTCGGCGCCGGCCTGAGCCACGAGATGCGATATTTTATGAAGGACGTTGAGAGTAAGCTGAAAAATTACGAGAAAAAGCTTAAGCTCAGGCTGTAAGGCTTCAAATCAGAGGCTTTCATCCTCTGATTTGAGAGGATTCGCTTCACTGCGCACACTGCGCCGCTTTCGGCGGCTGCTCGCCTGCATGGCGCCTGCGGGCGCAAAATCTACGCGTAATATTTACGATGTTTTTCCGGAGGGATAAAATGACTAAAAAAGCCCTGGTTATCGAGGACGACGGCAATATTGCCGAGCTTCTGCGCCTGTATCTGGAAAAGGACGGCTTTGAGGTCTCCCACGCCATGGACGGCGGGGAGGGACTGGAGATGTACCGCGCCTTTCATCCGGAAATCGTGCTGCTGGACATCATGCTGCCCGTGATGGACGGCTGGAGTGTCCTGCGCGAGATACGCGCGCTGGACCCGCATGTATACGTGATAATGCTCACGGCCAAGGGCGACACGCCCGACAAGATTTCCGGCCTTGAGATGGGCGCGGACGACTATGTAACAAAGCCCTTTGAGGTCAAGGAGCTGCTCGCGCGCATCCACGCTGTCATGCGCCGCAGCGAGGAGCCCGCGGCCCTGTCCGGCAAGCGCCTGGAGTTTGATAAATTAGTTATCAATCTTGACTCCTATGAGCTTATCGTGGACGGCAAGCGCATAGACACCCCGCCGAAGGAGATGGAGCTGCTGTTCCATCTCGCGTCGTCCCCCAACCGCGTTTTCACGCGCAACCAGCTCCTTGACGAGGTCTGGGGCTTCGACTATTTCGGAGACAGCCGCACCGTGGATGTACACATAAAGCGCCTGCGCGAAAAGCTCGAGGGTGTTTCCGACCAGTGGTCACTGAAAACTGTCTGGGGAGTAGGCTACAAATTTGAGGCCGTGGGCCTCGGCTAAGAGACTTTGGGCCCTTTAATTGAAAGAGATTCACTCCGCGCAGAATTTTTTCCGACGTACATTCCGCCGGAAAACCGGATTTAACTTTATTTGCGGCATACGCCGCAAACCCTGCGAGGCCCTGTCCTCGGCCATTTGGTCGTGAAGTCGGCGGAAGAGGGAACGCAGCTTTTAAGAAGGTATAATCTTTGCACAGCTTTTATTTTAAAAACTTCATAATCGCCGCTCTTGCGGTCATGCTAAGCTTTATTTTTCTTGGCGCGGTGTTCATCGGCATCGGCCAAAACATGACCCTGCGCGAGCGTCAGGAAACGCTTGACGCCAACGCACAGGAGCTGGCCAGACTGTCCTCAGCCTATACGCTCGACGGCAAACTGAGCGATTTGACCCTGCGCGTTGTGCTCTCCGCCATAAGCCGCGTGTCCGGCAACCATTGTTTTTTGTGCGATGAGCAGGGCCTTATAATCTCCTGCTCGGACACGGAGGTAAACTGCGGCCATATCGGCAAGCGCGTTGACAGCCAGATAATCTCGCAGATGAGCTCCGGCAGCGGTTACAGCGCCATAACCTCGCTCAGCGGGCTCTACTCCGACAGCTACTATGTTGCCGCCCGCCCCATAGTCAGCTACTCAGGCACAACTCTCGGCTACGTGTTTGTCGGCGCAAATACGGGTTCCATAGTCCGCGTCTGGCACAGCCTGATGGGAGTGTTCCTGATAACCGCAATACTCATAATGGCCCTGACACTCGTCATAAGCTATGTCAGCGCGGTCCGTCAGGCAAAGCCGGTCAATGAGATGTCGGCCGCCGCCATTCGCTTCGCCCACGGCGACTTCTCCGCACGTGTCGGGGTCGGTGGGGACGACGAGGTCGGCGCTCTGGCCGCCGCATTCAACAACATGGCAGACTATCTTGAGCGCTCAGAAAAGCAGCGCAGCGATTTTCTGGCCAACGTCGCGCACGAGCTCAAAACCCCAATGACCACCATCTCCGGCTTTGCCGACGGCATACTCGACGGAACCATTCCGCCGGAGAGCCAGCGGCGCTATCTTGAGACCATTTCCAGCGAGACCAAGCGGCTAAATCGCCTTGTCCGCCGCCTGCTGGATGTCTCTCGCATACAGTACGAGGGCCCCGAGCAGCTCCGCCGCAAGTTTTTTGATGCCTCCGAGCTTCTTCTCCAGGTTCTCATCGTGTTTGAAAAGAAGATAACCGACAAACAGCTTGAGGTAAACGCCATGGTCCCTGAGGACGCGATAATTGTCCTCGGCGACGCCGACTCGATAAATCAGGTTATCTATAATCTATTGGAAAACGCCATAAAATTTGCCGCGCCCGGCTCCGAGCTTGGCATAGCCATCTTCAAGCAGAACGGCAAGGCGTATATCTCCATCAAAAACCAGGGACCTACCATCCCCGCTGGGGAGCTGGCCCTCATCTTCGACCGCTTCCACAAAACCGATAAATCCCGCTCCATGGACCGCGACGGCGTCGGTCTGGGCCTGTACATAGTAAAAAGTATCCTCACCAACCACGGCGAAGATATAGTAGTAACCAGCAAAGACGGCGTGACCGAGTTCGTCTTTTCGCTTACGCTGAAGGTCAAATGAAAGGGCGCTCCCCCGCCTTACAAAAATGATGCCTTTTGTTTACAAATCATTCACCGGCAATTCACAGATTTATCTAAATTAGCTGTTAGAATAAATTCGTCCTCAAGGAGGTAAGCCTGATGGAGCAGGACAGACGCAGCGGCTGGTACGACACCTCGCCGCACCGTGAGTGGTACAGGCAATATTCCACGCAAAAGGATAACGCGGCCCTGAAAGTGCCGGACACGTCCAGCGTGAAGCGGCCGAGAAAAAAGCACACCGGCATGAAGGTGACCATGATAAGCCTGTGCGTGCTTGTTCTCATAGCCGCAACGGCCTTGGCCTTTGCCGAGCCGTCCGTGGGCACAGTAGGCCCGGGCATAACGCTTAATCCGCAGTTTCCGGATGCGGGCGATGATTACGCGGATGACTTCCGTGATTTCTTCAACGGCTACTACTCCGGCTCCTCCTCAAATGATGAGGTAAGCCGCCTGCCGAGGACAAAAGCCGAGGACAGCGTGCGCATAACGCTCGCCTCCTCCGAAGGTCTCGACGAGCTCACGCTCGGCCAGCTCTACGAGCAGAGCATCAACTCTATCGTCGGCGTTGCCGCGAGCGTGGACGGACAGGAGGGTTACTTCTGGGGCACGGGTATAATAATGACCGGAGACGGTTATATTCTCACCAACGCCCACGTTATAGCCGGCACTGATTCCGCGGCCGTCACCACAAGCGACGGCCGCCAGTACGAGGCCCTTCTTGTCGGCGAGGACAGCCAGAGCGACATTGCGGTACTCAAGATTGACGCCCGCGGGCTTCAGGCCGCCAGCTTCGGCAGAAGCGATGAGCTGAACGTAGGCGACGAGGTTGCTGCCATAGGCAATCCTCTCGGCGACCAGCTCTCCGGCACGATAACCAACGGCATCGTCTCCGCGATAAACCGCGACGTGGTGGTCGATTCCCACATGATGACCCTCATTCAAACCAATACGGCAATAAACGAGGGCAATTCCGGCGGACCGCTGCTGAACATGTACGGCCAGGTTATCGGCGTAACGAACATGAAGATGGTTGCCAACTTCTCCCAAGCCACAATAGAAGGCATTGGCTTTGCCATACCGACCAGCGTTGTCCAGGATATAGTAAACCAGCTTATAGTCAACGGAGAAGTGTCCGGCCGCCCCGGAATCGGGATAACGGTTGGCGCGATACCCTACGACGCGGCTGAGCGTTACAGCCTGCCTGACGGGCTTTATATCAGCGAGGTTGAAGCCGGTTCGGACGCATACGCCAAGGGAGTACGCGAAGGCGATGTACTCACGGCGGTAAACGGCACTCCCGTCTATACCACACAGGACGTGGGGAAGATACGAGATGGGTTCGGCGTTGGAGATACCATAACGCTGACTGTGTTTCGTGACGGCAGGACCTTCGACATCGAGGTTGAGCTCATGGACGTAAACGAGCTGTACTGACCTCCCAAATTACTTTACTAACTCTCTTTTTTACACACTCCTCTCTTTTTTACAAAATGCCGGGCTGTCCCCCACAGTCCGGTGTTTTGTATTTTAAATTTTCAAATCCCTATCTGCCCATAGCTTCCCGCGGTCAAGAAACAGCAGCAACATATGCAACAAAAAATAATGATAAAACCTGTAAAAAAGCTTCTGAAGCTTTTTTACAGGTTATTAATTCGGCGACACGGCGCATTCAAAGCTCCACGCCACACCCGGCTTTTCCTCCTACCCTATCTCCCGCTGTTCCTCTCCCAGAAAACGCCGTCTGAAAAACCCTGAATCGTCTTGTCCGACTCCGCGGCCTCAAGCCTCTTCTCTCCCCAGAGCGCAAACTGAGCGTTGAGCTCAATCCCCGCGTAGTGCCGTCCTAACTTCTTCGCCGTCACCAGCGTTGAACCCGAGCCGGAAAAGGGGTCAAACACCGTGTCCCCCACGTTTGAGCTGGCTAAAATGAGCTTGGCCAGCAGCTTTTCCGGCTTCTGTGTCGGGTGCGCGGTGTTCTCTGCCATCGACCAGTAGGGTACAGTGATGTCGTCCCAGAAGTTGGACGGGCAAGTGTCGCGGAAGCGGCCCCGCTCCGTCTCCTGCCAGTCCTTCGGCCGTCCCGCCTCGCGATAGGGCGCTATAACCCGCCGACGCTGCTTGACCGCGTCGAGGTTAAATGTGTAATTGTCCGATACCGTTGCAAACCAGATGTCCTCCATGGAGTTTTTCCAGTTTTTCGCTGCTCCGCGCCCCTTCTCGCGCTGCCAGGTGATACGGCTGCGCACAATAAAATGCCTCCGCAGCACCCGCTCAATCGCGGCGCTGCACCGCCAGTCACAGCAGACATAGACGCTCGCGTCCCGCGTCACCAGCGGCCGCAGCAATGACGCCCAGCTTTCCGTGTAGTCCTCATACTCCGCCTCACCCAGCTTTTTAAAAACCCCGCCGCCGAAGTCCATACGCTGGTTGTACGGCGGGTCGGCAATCACGAGCCGCGCAAAGCCCCGCGGCAGCAGAGGCATGACTTCAAAGCAGTCACCGAGGATGGTCCTGTCCCTTATCCGCTCTGTGTTCGCCGAAGCACTCAGCGTTACGCACCTCCGCAGGTACTCCTCCCCCTCCTCAAGTCCAATATCAAGAGTTTTGTTCCGTTTTGACTTCATCGCCGCTTCCTCCGAAAGTGCCTTTTGTCCTATCTTAGCACATGTAAAGCATCAAGCGCAACAGCTTACATGCCGAGGCACCACCCGATTTGACGTGCCTGCTCATGGCGGTCGAGCCTTCGGGCTTTGTCAAACATATAAAGTCAAAAAGTAATTTTTACTAAAAATTTGCAACTTTACGCAGGCAAATTTTTAGTTGTAAATAAAAATCCGCTTCCTGCCGCCGCTTGCCTTGGAGGAGGAAAGCCTGTATAATAATTGCAGAGCAATTATTATACTAAATTTTCTGGTGGTGCATATGCACATAGCCAATTATACCATGGCCATGAAGCCGCCATGGTATAATATAAAACAATATTACGAAAAAGACGGGTGTGACGGAGTGCTTTACGACAATCTGACAATTAACGAAAAGGACCATCTGTGCATGGCGGGCATGGACACGGTGGAGTTGGCGCAGGAATACGGAACGCCGCTCTACCTGATGGACGAGGAGCGAATCATCAACAGAATGCGCACCTACAAGCGCGCGATGAGCAAGCATTTCGGTGGGACCTCCCTGCCGTTTTACGCCAGCAAGGCGCTGTGCTGCCGCCGTATTATCGAGCTGGCAAAGGCCGAGGACATGGGCGTTGACGTTGTTTCCGCCGGCGAGCTGTTTGTTGCCGAGTCCGTGGGCTTTCCCATGAATAAAATCTGCTTTCACGGCAGCAGCAAGACGCGGGCCGAGATTGACTATGCCGTCGGTCTCGGCGTGGGCTTTTTCATCTGCGACAGCGAGGAGGAGCTGCGCCGCATTGACGCTTCCGCGGCCGTGCGCGGCGTGCGCCAGAGCATCATTCTGCGAGTTACGCCCGGCATAGACCCGCACACCTTCGCCGCTGTAGCCACGGGACTTATTGACTCAAAGTTCGGCCTTCCCATTCCAACCGGACAGGCCAGAGAGTTCACGCGTACGGCGCTGAGCCTGAAAAACATTGAGCTGCGCGGCTTCCACTGTCACATTGGCTCCCAGATTTTCGATAAGCAGCCGCTGTGCGACGCCGCAACGGTGATGGCCGGTTTTGCCGCGGACATGCGCGACGAGCTCGGCTACAGCGCGGAAATTATTGACCTTGGCGGCGGCTTCGGCGTACCCTATGTCGAGTCCGAAGCGGAGATTGACATTGACGATACCATCCGCCTTGTTGCCGAGCACTACAAAGCGGAAATGTCCCGCCGCGGCTTTGGCGATACCGCGGTGTTCATGGAGCCTGGCCGCAGCATAGTCGGCGACTCCGGCCTGACTCTGTACGAGATACAGGACGTCAAGGTAATCCCCGGACTTAAAAACTACGTTGCCATAGACGGCGGCATGACCGACAATCCGCGCTATGCGCTTTATCAGTCCCAGTACACGATGCTGCTTGCCAACCGCGCAGGAGAGCGTGCGGACACGCTCTACACCGTAGGCGGCCGCTGCTGCGAAAGCGGCGACATGCTCGGCGAGGATATCCCGCTGCCCGCCGCGCGCGTGGGCGACATGCTCGCCGTAATGACCACAGGGGCCTACAACTACTCCATGGCTTCGCACTACAACTGCGTGCCCAAGCCGCCGATTGTGATGCTTAAGGACGGGAAGTCATACGCCGCAGTCCGGCGCGAGAGCTTCCACGAGATGCTCGCGTGCCAGTTTGACGACACATGAAGTACATCGAGCTGCAAAACGAGATAATACGCCGCTATGGCATCGAGATATGCGGCGGCGAGAGGTGTGTCAGCGACTGGCACCGCACCCACGCGCACGTGGCCGAGCGGAGAGTTTGCAAGTGGGAGCAGCGAAACAGCATGGCGTCCACCTTCACGCTCCTGCACGAGATAGGCCACATCGAGACAAGCCGCAGCTCCATGCGCCGCTGCGAGTCGGAGTATTTCGCCACGGTCTGGGCCCTGCGCACAGCCAAGGAGTACGGGATAAAAATCCCTGATAAGCTCATAGACCGCTATCAGAACTACATCATGCTGGAATACTCCCGCGGTATACGCCGCGGCGGGCGCCTGCCCCCTCCTACAAGCTTTCGTTTGCCGAGATATTGACATGTCAAATGAAAGGCCGCTTCAGCGGCCTTTCATTTGAGGGGATATGGAAAAAGCGGCAAAGCCGTTTTTTCGAGGAGGTTTTGCTGCGCGAAAAGAATCTTTCCGAGGCGTATGTCCCCTGAAAAATAATTTGAATTTATTTGCGGCGTGCGCGCCGCGAACTCTGCATGTCTTGTCAGACCCGAGACTTGCGGGGCTTTTCAACCACACTTGGGAGGTGCTTTTTTGTACGAATTGATAAGGGCTGGGGAGTGCAGCTATTACATTGACTGCCCTGCGAAGATTGGCGTTTACACCGTCGCGGCGGATGCGGT
This sequence comes from uncultured Eubacteriales bacterium, assembly GCA_949744165.1. GTDB lineage: Bacteria > Bacillota > Clostridia > Oscillospirales > Oscillospiraceae > JAMPGF01. The sequence goes on from CATJWG010000158.1 coordinate 16,143, forward strand.
CTGGCTCATAGACAGCGGCGGGGATAAGGACGCCGGTCGCAGGGTCAAAAAAATCCTTGACGCCGAGGGCTGGACCCTTCGCGGAATTATCAACACCCACGCCCATGCCGACCACACCGGCGGAAACGCCTGGCTGCAAAAGCAGTATAGCTGCAAGGTCTTTGCCTGCGGAGTCGAGAGCGCGATTGCCCGCCGGCCCGAGCTGGAGCCGGCGCTGCTCTATGGCGGCCGTCCCTTCGGCGAGCTGCGGCACAAGTTTCTCATGGCCCAGCCGAGTGAGGCCCGTGACGTAAGCAATCCCGATTTTCCACCCGAGCTGGAGCTTATCGACCTGCCGGGGCACTATTTCGACATGACCGGCGTGCGCACGCCGGACGGCACCATGTTCCTGGCAGACTGCGTGAACAGTCCCGCCACTTTGGCCAAATACCGCGTCGGCTACATCTACGACGTGGAAAAATACCTGCAAACGCTGGATAAGGTGGAAAGCATGACCGCGCCGCTGTTCGTCCCCGCGCACGCGCCGGCCTGCGCTGACATGGGCGAGCTGGTTCGCCTAAACCGCGCGGCGGTGTACGCTGTCGCGGACGCGGTGCTGGAGATATGCCTGGGCGGCATTGACTTCGAACGTCTGCTCAAGGCGGTGTTTGACCGCTTCGGCCTTACAATGAGCTTCGAGCAGTACGTGCTTGTCGGCAGCACGCTGCGCTCATATTTGAGCTGGCTGGCCGACGGCGGCAGGGTCTCGGCTGAGATTTCGGACAATATGCTCATCTGGAAAACTGCGGAAAATGTCTGAGTGCTGGACCTATATCCTGCGCTGCGCCGACGGCACGCTGTACACCGGCTGGACCAACAGTCTTGAGCGCCGCCTGTGCGCACACAACGCAGGTCGGGGCGCGAAATATACCCGCGCACGCCGGCCCGTGGAGCTGGCGTACTGCGAAAAAAGCACAGATAGAAAGGCGGCAATGCGCCGCGAGTGGGAGATAAAGCAGCTCAGCCGGGCGGACAAGCTCAGGCTGTGCGAGAGATGGAAGGAGCGTCAGAGAGATGGAACGGTCGCAGGATAAGCTTGGTACGATGCCGATAGGCCGGCTGCTGATAACGATGTCGGTGCCGATGATGATATCAATGTTTGTCCAGGCGCTGTACAACATGGTAGACTCCATGTTCGTCGCGCGGCTGAGTGAAAACGCTCTGACCGCGGTATCGCTGACCTTTCCGCTGCAAAACATCATGAACGCCATAGCCGTCGGCACTGGCGTGGGCGTCAGCGCGATGGTCTCCCGCTCGCTCGGCGAGGGCGATGGACGACGCGCAGAGCGGGCGGCAAACGTTCAGGTTACGCTCTCGGCGCTCTACGCGGTGATTTTCGCCGCCGTCGGCCTGCTCTGCTCCCGCAGCTTTTTTGAGCACCAGACGGACGTGGCGGAGATTATCGCCTACGGGCACGATTACATGCTGATAGTGTGCGTGTGCGCGGTTGGCATGTTCTACGGGCAGAACTTTGAAAAGCTGCTCGTTGCCACGGGCAGCAGCGCGCAGTCGATGGTCAGTCAGGCGGCGGGCGCTGTGATAAACATCATTTTCGACCCCCTGCTTATCTTCGGCATCGGCCCCTTCCCAAGCCTCGGCGTCTCCGGCGCAGCCTGGGCCACGGTGCTGGGCCAGTGTGTCTCGGCCCTGCTGGCACTTTTCTTTAACCTGCGCTGCAACCACGCAACGCGCTTTCGTGCGAAAAGTATGCTCCCCGACCCCGAAACCCTGCGCGGCATCTTCGCCGTGGGACTGCCCTCGATGATAACCGTTGGCCTGGGCTCGGCAATGTCGTATCTGATGAATCAGATATTTCTCGGCTTCAGCACAACGGCCGTGGCCGTGTTTGGAATCTGGATAAAGATGCAGAGCTTCGGCTTCATGCCTGTGTTCGGCCTGAATAACGGCACGATTGCGATATACTCCTTCAACTTCGGCGCAAAGCAGTATGACCGCGTGCGCGCGACGCTGCGCCTGGCGCTGATGGTCGGCATAGGCGTCACCGTTGCTTGGGCGCTTATGTACGAGCTCCTGCCGGTGACAATGCTGCGGCTGTTCCGTGCATCGGACTACATGCTGTCCATAGGCGTGACGGCGCTGCGGCTTTGCTCGGCATCCCTGCCGCTGGGAGCCTGCTGCGTGGTCCTCTCCTCCTGCTTCCAGTCGCTGGGCTGTGCGCGCTATACGCTGCTGCTAAACCTCATGCGCCAGCTCATCATTCAGGTACCCGCCGCATGGCTGCTCGCGCTCGGCGGACGGCTCGAGCCGGTATGGCTCGCCCCCCTGATAGCCGAGGCCACCGCCGCCGCACTCGCGGTAGTGCTCAGCCGAAGGGTCATGAGGACCCTAAACTGAAAAAAATTACTCATACTACCACAATAGTGTTGACAAGCTCACACTATTGTGGTAGTATCGCGTTGTAAACTATTGCAATAGTTTGAAGTAAAGGATTTGATGCTATGGCTGTAAAACTCTTTGACTCGGAACTGAAGGTTATGGACGCGCTGTGGCGGCGGGGCGATATGACCGCCAAACAGCTTTCGGACATTCTCAAGGATGAGACCGGCTGGAACATGAACACGACCTACACGGTGATAAAAAAATGCGTGGCCAAGGGCGCGATTGAGCGCATGGAGCCGAATTTTCGCTGCCGCGCGCTTATCACGAAGGAGGACGCACAGGACGCGGAAACCGACGAGCTGATAGGCAAGCTCTACGACGGCTGCGCCGATAAGCTTTTTGCCGCGCTGCTGGACAGGAGAAAGCTAAGCGGCGTGGAGATTGCCAGGCTCAAGGCACTGGTCGCGGAGCTGGATGAGGTGGGAAAATGACGCTCGCGCAGATGAGCCTGACAGGCGGCGTGATGGCCGCAGCGGTCATAGTCATCCGCGCGCTGACGCGTGGCAGGCTGCCGAGGCAAACCATTCTGCCGCTGTGGTACGCGGTGCTGGCGCGGCTGCTTGTGCCGTTTTCGCTGCCCTGCGCGTGGAGTGCTTACACGCTTCTGGCAAGACTGCGTGTTTCTCCCGACATACCCGACCCGCATGTCACCGTTCCCGCGCCCGCCGCGGCTGTAATTGCTCCCGCCGTCCCTGCTGTGAATACACTGCCCACCGCGCCGGAGGCTCCGTGGCTCTCCATTGACCCGTGGATGGCGGTATGGCTGCTGGGCGCTGCATGCTGCGCGGCCTTCTTCACCGCGGCCTATATCCGCTGCCGCCGGCGCTTCGCGGAGTCGCTGCCGGCGGAGGGCGATCGCGTCCACCGCTGGCTGGACACGCACCGGCTTGTCCGCCGCCTTAATCTGCGGCAGTCCGATCGCGTGCGCGCCCCGCTGACTTACGGCGTGCTGCATCCCGTGATACTTCTGCCACGGGACTTTGACTGGGACGAGGCGGAAAGCACGAAGTACGTGCTTGAGCATGAGTACGTGCATGTTCGCCGCTTCGACGCGGCAGTTAAGCTTCTGCTCACAGCCGCGGTGTGCCTGCACTGGTTCAATCCGCTGGCGTGGTGCGTATACGTGCTGACAAACCGCGACATCGAGCTTTCATGCGACGAGGCGGTGCTGCGACGTTTCGGGCCCGAGGCAAAATCGGCATACGCCATGGCTTTAATCCGCATGGCCGGCTCCGGAGACGGTCCGGCCCCGCTCTACAGCGGCTTTGGAAAAAGCGCTGTGGAAGAAAGGATTACTGCAATTATGAAAATGAAAAAGACATCTTTCGCGGCGCTGCTTGTCGCCGCCTGCCTGCTCGCGGGTGTAACGACGGCGTTCGCGACCTCCACCGCGGCCGACATTGAGGACCGCGACCGCGCGGCCAACGCCCAGACCGTCACCGCGACTGACACCGTGATGTCCTACACGGACGAAAACGGCAAGATATGGTACAGCGAGGACGGGGGTAAGTCCTTCATATCTGAGGAGGAATACAACGCCCTTTACCCTGACAGCGACGTGGAGTGGTGGACCTATGAGGAATACTCCGCATGGCTGGAAAACGAAAGGGTACTGCTGCAAGAGATGCTCGGCGAGCGCGGCTGGACCGGTGGACGCGGCGAGTTCGTCTGGACGCAGGAGATTATTAACGAAACCATCGCCCTTTATGAGGAGATTTTGGAGCAGATAGGCCGCGGAGTGCTGGTATCCAAGACAGTCAATGGCTCGGAGGACACCATGCTCATGCAGGGCATCGACGACATGCTGCTGGGCGTTGGCGAGAGCGGCGTTTCCGCGGCGGATTTTGCCGAGTACGCGCCCTTTGGGCTCGAGTGGGACGAAGCGCAGAAGGCGCTGTTTTACAACGGCGAGAGGGTGCGCTACTTCCTCGACGGGGCGGAGGTTGACGACTTCGGGGGCATGGCGGTACGCCTTGAGTACGCCGACCGTGAGCTGGAGGGCGAGCTTGACCTGCGCGCCGTGCGGCAGCGGGTGGACAACGCCGACGGCAGTTACGACCTCATGGGTCCGCTGCTGCGTCTGGAAAAGTGCCCCGAGGGGATGTTTGACGAGCGCGCTTCCTCGTCTCCCGCGCTGGCGCAGGCTACGGCGGACATCTATTTCCGTGAGCTTTCCGCCGAGACCAACGCGGAGACGGAGAAGCTGCTGGAAAAGTACGCCCCCTTCGGCCTGAGCTGGCGCTCGCACCCCGTCACGGGCGAGCTGAGCATGAGCTGGAACGGCAAGACCGTGCACAGCCTGTTCGACAGCGTGGAGCAGGTGTGGATAGCCAACAACATGAACGGCACGGACCTTGAAGCAGGGGCGCTGGAGCTCGAGGGGGTGTACGAAAAGGGTAAGCTGACAGGTCTGCGGGAGGTGCAGGCACAGCCGGGCGCGGTGACGGCCGCGGAGCAGGAGCCGCCCGCCACGGGCGGGGTTACCGCCGTGGCGGAGGGCACGGGCGAGCCGGGCGGCAAGACCTTTGCGGAGATTTTTGAGAAATACGCGGCGTTTGGAATCAGCTACGTCGAGGCCGAGGGGGCCGGCGGCTCGGGGAATGTTTACCTGAACGGGCGGCTGGTCAGCCGCTTTGCCGACGCGAGGCCCGATGGCGGGGTGTTTACCTTTGATTCGGCGGACGAGGGCGGTTTGGCCGTACAGGCCGTATATGACAGCGCCGGAAAGCTGACGGGTGTCAGGGAGCTCGGGTAAAGCCCTGCGCCCGCGGCGGAGTATTGGAAACATCGGAATAGTTGACAGAGAAAAGGGCCGCCCTTCGGGGGCGGCCCTTGGTTTTTATTTTTTTGTTGCATTTGTTGCAGCTATTTTTCGCGGGCGGTAGGAGTCCGGATAGAAAGGTGTTTTATCAGCCCCAGATGGCGGAGAGCATGGGAATTACCTGCTTCTTTCTTGAGATGACACCCGGAAGGAAGAAGGCGTTGTCCTCGCCGGGAACGTTGAACGCCTGGTGAATGGCCTCGCTGCTTCCCGCGCACAGGAGCAGCGAGCCCTCGCGCAGTATATCCGTGACCATGAGAACGGCAAACTCGTAGCTGTTTTTCATTCGCAGGTCCTCCAGGTACTCCATAAACTCATCCTGACGGTCGAGCATGGCGTCTGAGTCCACGCAGGTAATCTGGCTGACCGCCAGCGTATGGCCGGCTATATGGAACTGCTTGAGGTCGGAGCTCACAAGCTCCGGCACCGGCTTGCTCTCTCCGTAGGACGCGGAGAAAATTTCCTTTCCAAGCTCCTCGAGCGAGACGTTAGCAATCCTTGCCAGGCGCGCGGCAATCTCGCGGTCAAGCTGCGTACAGGTCGGAGACTTGAAAATAACCGTGTCGGAGAGTATCGCCGCGGCCATAAGCCCCGCCATGCGCTCTGAGGGCATCACCCCACGGGCCTGATACATCGCCGCGATTATCGTAGTCGTGCTGCCGACAGGCTCGTTGCGCACAAAAACGGGGTTGGTGGTCTGTATGTCGGCCAGACGGTGATGGTCGATGATGCCGATAATCTCCGCCTGGTCAAGTCCGTTTACGGACTGGGAAATCTCGTTGTGGTCAACGAGCACGACCTGCTTTTTGCGGTGGTGGAGTATGTGATAGCGGGACAGCGTGCCGGCAACCCTCTCATTTTCGTCGAGTATCGGATAGCTGCGATACCGGCTTTTGAGCATGGTGGCGCGCACATCGTCAACGTAGTCGTCAAGGTGGAACTTCACTGGGTCCTGGTCTGCGCACAGCTTGGACATCTGCGTGGCCTGATAGAGCATCCGCGCCGTGCGCACGGGGCCCATGGGCGTGGAGATGATGCACGTGTCGGTCGGTATTTCGTAGATGGACTGGTCCAGCTCGGCCTGGCAAACGATAACACAGTTGACCCCGATATCCAGTGCACGGCGCACCATCTCCGGCTGCTCGCCGCAGATAACGATGCTGTCACGGTTTGAAAACAGAAGGTTTTCACGGCTCTGTGGCAGAGCAATGAGCACCTCACCCTTGATGCTGTCCACGTCCGCGCCGCGGCCGGCCTTGTTCCTGACCTTACCCTCGATGGCCCCCAGCAGGTTGAACAGCGGCACCTCGTGCAGATAGGGGTCCTCGCAGGACTCCATGTTGTAGGTTGCCACGTCGCCTATGGACGCCATACCGTAGAGCGTGCCGTCGTCGTTTATTATCGGCAGCACGCCGATGCCCTCGTCTGAGTGCAGCAGCGACCAGGCACGTGAGACCGTCGCGCCCTTGTTCAGGCAGGGCGGCGTGTCATAGTCCAGATCACGAAGCTGCGCGCGCAGGTCCTTGACATACTCCGGCGGCTCAAAGCCGAAGCGCTCGAGCACAAGCTTTGTTTCGTCGCTGACAAGTCCCAGGCGCCCTGCCCTGTACTCGCTGTCTCCCAGCGCGTTTCTCAGCGCGGCATAGGCCATGGCCGAGACTATTGAGTCCGTGTCGGGGTTCTTGTGGCCAAGAACATATATGATTCCTTTGCTTTCCTTCATTTTATGCCTCCCTGCTTCTTTTTAAGAGGATGTATACTGCCGTCGGGCTCCTGTATGCGAACGCTTTCAAGCACCGCGACGGCGCCCGCGCGCCAGTCGTCAATGTACTGCCGGCGCAGCTCAGCGCGCTCGGCCAGCTCCATGGGCGTAAGCTCCCGCTCCTTAGCTAATCGGGCCAGCTGGTTTATACGGGCTATTTTTTCCTTCTCCATCTCAGAGTCCCTCCCCTATGGTTCCCAGCTCGTCGAGATTGCTCTCGAACGCGGGAATGAAATGCTCCATGAAATACCGTACCTCCGGCAACGGGCTTTTTAAAAGCTTCTCGCGCGTTGAGGCCTCGGCCGAGAGAAACTCAAGATTGCCGGCCTTCCTCTCTTCAACGCACTTGATATACGCCGAGAGCTTATCCGCGGCCTTTACCAGCTCATACCGCTCCGCGTCCTGTTCGGCGGTGAACAGGCTTCTGTACGCCGCGCGCAGAGCCTCCGGCAAAGTGTTCAGCAGCTTTTCGACCGCTATGCGCTCCACTTCGCCGTAGGCCGCGCGCAGGCCGCGGCTGTGGTATTTTATCGGTGTGGGCAGGTCTCCCGTGAAAATCTCCGACGCGTCGTGGTAAAGCGCAATCGCGGCCAGCTCATTCACATCGCAGTCACGCCCGAAAACGTCGCGGCGTATAAGTCCCAGAGCATGGGCGATTACGGCTGTCATGTGGCTGTGCTCCTGTATGTTCTCGGGCACGCTGTTTCGCATGAGGCTCCAGCGCGTGATAAAACGCATGCGGCTTATCAGCGCGAAAAAATTGTAGCGCATTGCTTATTCCTCCGTTTTACGCACAATACTGCCCCGCCTCCAGCGGCCCGTTGCAAAGCGCAGCAACGCTACGGCAAAGGCGACGGACCAGCCTATGGCATTGCAGCGCCAGCAGGCGCTGTAGCCCATATTCAGCAGATACACCATGCCGTAGGCTCCCGCGACCTTGGCTATGAGGGCGCTCATGGACGCCAGAAGCGCGCCGCGCGGGTCGCCACAGCCCTGCATGGCACCGTTTATCGGGATATAGCAGGCAAAAATGGGGTAGGCCAGCGCCATAAAGCGCAGGAACTCCACCGACTGCTCAAGTATTTCGCCTTCTACTCCGAACAGGCGGGAAAGCGGTGTGGCCAGCACATAGATAAGCACCGACAGAAGTATGACGAAGGTAAGATCCATTATTATCGTCATCTTAAGTCCGCGCTTTACCCGCTCGGGCTTGCCAGCGCCGATATTCTGCCCCGCGAAGGCGGACACACCGCTGTAAAAGCCCATAACGGGCACGCCCATGTAGTGGTCAAAGCGCACGCCAACTGTGTAGGCCGACATGGTGACGGAGCCGAAGCTGTTGACAAGACGCTGTAAAAGCAGATTGCCGCAGGATATTACGAGCTGCTGTATAGACGTCGGTATACCCATTTTAAGGCACAGGATGAATTTTTCCCTGTCGAAAACAAGATGCCGCGGCGTAAAACGCAGATATTCATAGCGGCGGAACATATAGATAAAGCTCACCGCCGCGCAGGCCGCTTGCGCAATGACCGTGGCCCAGGCCGCGCCGGCCACACCCCATGAAAAAACATAGACAAACACCAGGTCCAGCACCGTATTTATCAGCGTAGACACCAGCAGGAAATACAGCGTTGCCCGGCTGTCGCCCACGGAGCGGAGTATCGCGGCCACCGCATTGTAGATAAACTGAAACAGAAGGCCCAGGGAATAAACACGGAAGTATACCGCGGCGGGGCCGTTTATCTCCGGCTCCTTAATGCGCAGTATTTTGTCCATGATGAAGTCCGCGCTGTAAAAGCCTAAAACAGAGAAGAACATGCCCAACGCAAAGAGCATTATAAACGCCGTGGAGGCGGTTCGGCGCAGCTCAGACATTTTCCGCGCACCGAAGAGCTGGGCCACGACAATTCCGCTGCCGTTTGACATGCCAAGCGCAAGGGCGATGAACACCATCGTCAGCGTCGCGCAGCTCCCAACCGCGGCCAGAGCGTCGGAGGATATGAAGTTGCCGACAACTATGCCGTCAACCGTGTTGTAAAGCTGCTGGAGCAGATCCCCCGCCATTATCGGCAGGGAGAACAGCAAAATCTTCCTCCACTCGCTGCCCTCGGTGAGTGTTTTTCCCATTTATTTTCTCCAATCCCGTAAAGATAAATCTGCGTCCTTGCAGATGTCTCGCCCGTACCCCAAGGGCACTTTGTCGCAGCCTGCGGCGACGCAGTGAAGCGCTTAATTAATTCTCTTAAATTGCTTGTCCAATTCCCTGTGTGTTAATTTTACGCACACGGGGCGGCCATGGGGGCAGTAGCGGACCTCTCCGGAGAGGACCTTTTCCGCTATCACGCGGCGCTCGGCCTCGTCCGTACGCCAGCCGGCCTTTATCGCGGCCTTGCAGGCAACCGTGTGCAAAACCGCGTCGCGCCGCTCGTCCAGCCCGAGGCCGCGGCGGAGCTTTTCGCACAGCTCCTCCAAAAGCGCGCGCTCGTCGCCGTCCGTGTCGGCGGGTACGGCACGGATTATCACGCTCTCCCTGCCGTATGGCTCAATCTCAAATCCCGCCGAGCGCAGAAGCGGCAGATTTTCCTGAATCATTTCTACGTCTCCCGCTCCGGGGGAAAAGGTCACAGGCATGATAAGGCTCTGGCTCATCACCTCGCCTGTCTTTTGCCTGAGCGCGTCAAAAATCATGCGCTCGTGCGCGGCGTGCTTGTCTATGAGCAGGAGAGAGTCGTTCCACTCCACGATTATGTAGGTGTTCATCGCCTCGCCTATAACGCGGAAATCCGGCACAAGCGGCGCGTCGGGCTCCGGAGACGGCGCGCTGAACGCCATGGCGGGCACTAAAGTCTGCGACGGCGGCTCCATCCGGTTTGCAGCGGTAAGGCTCTGGGAGGCGAACGCGCTCCGCGCGGCATCCTCAGGAGCCGGCAACGGTGCCCTGAATTCCGCGGACTGTGCCCGCGTTGGCTCCGAACGCGGCGCTGACGCGGGGGCGCGGGAATAAACCGTTTCCCCGCCCTGGCGCAGGCTCATTCTGTAATTCTCGCCCTGAGCGGGCTCGGAGCGCAACGGCGGTCCTGGTTCGGCGGCGTGGGCGGCAGCGCTTTTTGCTCCCTGCGGCGCGTTCTGCCGTGCGCGGAACTGCTCGGCGCTCATGTTTTTATAAAAATCGGGTCTCGGTTCGCTTACGGCCTTTTGCTGCACGGAGGGCACGGAGGAGCGTTTTGTCTCCGCGGGACCCAGGCATATTTCCGCCGTGCCGCGCTCTACATCCAGGGCGGACAGCACAGCATAGTACACCGCGTCGAACACAGTTTTCTCCTCGGTGAACTTCACCTCCGTTTTTGCGGGATGTACGTTGACGTCCACGCGGGCAAAGGGCAGATCGATATACAGCACGCAGCCGGGAAACCGTCCGGCCAGCAGGGTGTTTTTGTACGCCTGCTCGAGCGCGGCCTGTATCGCGGAGCTCTTGAAGGAACGGCCGTTTATGAAGAAAAACTGCATCGCGCGGTTTCCGCGCCCTGCGTGGGGCGCAGTTACGCAGCCGCTTATGCGCACGCCGCCGTTCTCGCCCGAGCAGTCGAGCATGTTCATGGCGTTGTCGCGCCCGAGCAGGCTGTAAACGGCGCTTTTCATCTTTCCATCGCCGGGGGTGAAGAACACCTCTTGCCCGTCGCGTATCATGCGCACGGATATTTCAGGGTGGCCGAGAGCGCAGCGCAGGGCCATAGCCGCGCAGGCGCTGCCCTCGGCCTTGTCGCTTTTCATAAATTTCAGCCGGGCAGGGGTATTGTGGAAAAGGTCGCGCACGCTCAGGACCGTGCCCTCCGGACAGCCGGCGGGGCCCATCTCCTCAATTTCGCCCGCCGCAAGCGTGACGCGCGTGCCGTTTTCGCTGCCGCGGGCGCGGGTTAAAAGCTCTATGCGCGACACCGAGGCAATCGCCGCCAGAGCCTCGCCACGGAAGCCGAGCGTGGATATGCTCTCCAAGTCGCGTTCGCCGTGCAGCTTGCTGGTAGCGTGGCGCTGGAAAGCCACGCCCGCATCCTCCGGCGACATCCCGCAGCCGTCGTCAGTCACGCGCACAAGGCTCATGCCGCCGCCGCGTATCTCCGCCGTGATGCTCCTCGCGCCGGCGTCTATTGCGTTTTCTATAAGCTCCTTGACCACTGAGGCTGGTCTTTCCACCACCTCGCCTGCGGCAATCATGTCCGCCACGTGCGGGGAGAGTATGTTAATTACGGACATTGTCTGCCCCTTTCCGTATCGGTAAAATTTAAAAAGTGTCGCAGACTTCGCGGAGCGTGCGCCGAAGCACCATTTGGGCGGTGAAGTGCGCAGCAAAACGAAGCTCTTCAATTCAAAGGCTGTGAACCCTTGAATTGATTTCTTTTATTATATTACATATCCGTTGAAAACGCCATGAAAAAATGCTATAATTTGAAACTAAACGACAATTTCAAATTATATTTTAGAAAGATACGTGAAAGATGAGCTACAAAAGACAGGAAATTCCGCAAAGCGAGATAAGCCGCCAGCTTGAAATATGCGCGCGCGTAAGGGAGCGCCTTGCCGCTGCGGGACGGCCCATGCTCGCCCTGGTTGACACCTACGGCTGCCAGCAGAACGAGTCGGACAGCGAGGTTCTGCGCGGCTATCTGCGCGAGATGGGCTGCGGCTTTACCGACGACGAGTTTCAGGCCGATATCATCGTGGTGAATACCTGCGCGGTGCGCGAGCACGCGGAGATGCGTATTTTAGGCAATGTCGGCGCGCTCAACCACGCCAAGAAGGCAAAGCCGGACCAGATTATCGCGCTTTGCGGCTGCATGGTTCAGCAGGAGCACATGGCTGAGAGGGTCAAGAGGTCCTACCCCATCGTGAACTTAGTCTTTGGGCCGCACGAGCTCTGGCGCTTTCCCGAGCTGCTTGAGCGCTCGATGACGGGCAAAAAGCGTGTTTTTGAGACGCGGCAGTCTGACGGCGCGGTCAGCGAGGGTATGCCGAGGGCGCGCGACGGCGCGCTCAAGGGTTGGCTGTCGGTAATGTATGGCTGCAACAATTTCTGCACCTACTGCGTGGTACCCTATGTGCGCGGGCGGGAACGCTCGCGCCGGCCGGAGGACATCGTGCGCGAGGCCCGCTCGCTTGTGGAAAACGGCTGCAAAGACATAACGCTGCTGGGACAGAACGTCAACAGCTACGGCCGCGACCTTGGCCTCGGCGTCGATTTCGCAGACCTTATCCGCATGATAAACGACATACCGGGCGAGTTTCTCATACGCTTTATGACAAGTCATCCCAAGGACGCGACGGAGAAGCTTTTTAAGACCATGGCCGAGTGCAAAAAGTGCGCGCGGCAGCTCCATCTTCCGGTGCAGGCAGGAAACGACCGTGTGCTGCGCGCGATGAACCGCGGCTACACCGCCGCGCAGTACATTGAAAAGGCCGAGCTGGCGCGGCGGTATATGCCCGACCTGGTGCTGACGACCGACATAATAGCCGGCTTCCCCGGCGAGACGGACGGGGAGTTTGCCGACACGCTGGAGCTTGTGCGACGGGTGCGGTACGACGCGATGTTTACCTTTATCTACTCCCCCCGCGTGGGCACGCCCGCGGCGGCTCTGCCCGACCCCATGCCGCGGCAGGACAAGCAGAAAAACTTTGACCGCCTGCTGGAGCTGTCAAACGCCATATCGCAGGAAAAGCACAACGAGTATGTAGGCAGGACCCTGCGCGTGCTGGTGGACGGGGAAAACAGCGACAGACAGTACCCTCTCACAAGCCGCACCAACGGCGGGAGGCTTGTCCACCTGCGCGGCGGGCGGGAGCTTATCGGGCAGTTCACGGACGTGAAGATAGAAAAAGCCGCCACCTGGGCGTTGTTCGGCGAGGCAGCGGAGTGAAAGGAGCATTGCGATAATGGCGGAGATAACCCCCATGAAGGCGCAGTACAACCAGATAAAGTCACAGTACAGCGACTGCCTGCTGTTTTTCAGGCTGGGCGATTTTTATGAGATGTTCGACGAGGACGCGGTTCTGGCCTCAAAGGAGCTGGACCTGGCACTGACCACGCGCGACCGCAGCAAGCCCGCCGAGGAGCGCACACCCATGTGCGGCGTGCCATACCACAGCGCTGAGGCCTACATCGGCCGTCTTATCGCCAAGGGCTACAAGATTGCCATATGCGAGCAGATGGAGGACCCCGCGCTGGCAAAGGGCATAGTCACGCGCGATGTTATCCGCGTGATTACCCCCGGCACCGTGACCGAGAGCAGCATGCTCGACGACTCGCGCAGCAACTATATCTGCTCCATTTGCCTGGACGGGGACTCCGGCTCGGTCTGCTTTGCCGAGGTATCCACGGGCGAGTTCTGCGTCTCCGGCTTTGCCGAGGACGCGGCGGGGCACATTATAAACGAGCTGGGCCGCTTTGCGCCCCGCGAGGCCGTGCTCAGCGAGACGGCGGAGGCAAACGTTCAGATTATGGCCTTCCTCACCGGCCGGCTCGACGCTATGCCGGAGCACGCCTCGGGCGCATTTGACCTCGGCCAGTGCGCCGAGCGCGTGTGCCGCCGGTTTTCCGCCGGAAGCGTGGCCGAGCTCGGCTTCACGGGACCGGACGCGGACTGCTCGGTCCGCGCGGCTGGCGCCCTGCTCGGCTACATAGAGCAAACGCAGAAATTCGACATCTCGCACATAAACAAATTAGAGGTGCTCTCCGGAGAGCAGTACATGGAGCTGGATTACGCCGCCATGCGCAGCCTGGAGCTGACGCAGAGCCTGCGCACAGGCGAGAAAAAGGGCAGTCTTCTCTGGGTGCTGGACCGGACAAAAACTCCCATGGGCGCGCGTATGCTCCGAAGCTGGGTGGAGCGTCCGCTGCTGGGGCTCACGGCGATAAACAACCGCCTTACCGCCGTCGGCGAGCTGTATTCCGACGCTGTGCTGCGCGGCGAGCTGACGCTTGCGCTCAAGGAAATCGGCGACATACGCCGGCTCGTCGGAAAGGCGGTTTACGGCACGGCCAACGGCAGGGACCTCAAGGCCCTGGGCGAATACTGCTGCGTGCTGCCGCGGCTTTGCTCTCTGCTGTCCGGCACGTCCAGCCGCCTGCTGCGCCGCGGGGCCAAGATGGACACGCTCGAGGATATAAGTTCCATGCTCTCCGGCGCCATATGCGCCGACCCGCCCTTTTCCGTGCGTGAGGGAGGCATCTTCGCCGAGGGCTGGAATGAGGAAATTGACCGGCTGCGGCAGGTGAAAAACCACGGCGCGGACATGGTGCGCGCGCTTGAGGAGCGCGAGCGCGGGCGCACGGGTATAAAAAAGCTCAGGACCGGCTACAACAGGGTTTTCGGCTATTACATCGACGTGCCCCGCTCCGCCGGCGAGGTGTCCCTGCCTCCGGAATATATACGCAAGCAGACTTTAGCAAACAATGAGCGCTACTTTACTCCCGAGCTAAAGGAGCTGGAAAACACGCTTCTGTCCGCCGGCGACCGGCTGTGCGAGCTTGAGTTTGAGCTGTTCACACGCCTGCGCGAGAGCGTGGCGGCGCAGGTCGAGCGCATACAGTACGCCGCCGACAGAGTGGCGGAGCTCGACTGCCTGTGCTCACTGGCCGAGACAGCCGTGCGCAACGGATACTCCATGCCGGAGGTCGATTTAAGCCGCCGGCTGCACATCCTCGAGGGCCGCCACCCCGTGGTCGAGCAGATGCGCCGCGATACGCTTTTTGTGCCCAACGACACCTATCTCGACGACGCGGACAACTCCCTTGCCATAGTTACGGGCCCGAACATGGCCGGAAAATCAACCTACATGCGCCAGACGGCGCTTATCGCGCTCATGGCGCAGATAGGTTCCTTCGTCCCCGCCAAAAGCGCACATGTCGGCGTGGTTGACCGCGTGTTTACGCGCATAGGCGCAAGCGACGACCTGTCGGCGGGACAGTCAACCTTCATGGTTGAGATGAGCGAGATGGCAACTATACTCAGGTACGCCACGCCGGCCAGCCTGCTGATTTTAGACGAGATAGGCCGCGGTACCTCCACCTATGACGGCATGGCCATAGCCCGGGCTGTACTCGAATACTGCGCGGACAAGCGCCGTATAGGGGCCAAGACGATGTTCGCCACTCACTATCACGAGCTTGGCGCGCTTGAGGGCGTGGTACCCGGCGTGAAAAACTACAGTATCAGCGCAAAAAAACAGTCCGGCCGCCTTATTTTTCTGCGCAAGATAGTCCCCGGCGCGGCGGACGACAGCTACGGCATTGAGGTCGCCAAACTCGCGGGGGTTCCGGACGCTGTTATAAGCAAAGCCAAGGCCTATCTCAGCGAGCTCGAGTCCGCGGGAACCGCGCCGCGCGTGAGCGCGCCCGAAGCGTCCGGAAGCGAACAGATAAGCATGACGGACGTCGGCTCCGGCGAGGTCTGCCGTCTCCTGCGGCGCACAGACCTGGACACTCTCACGCCCATAGAGGCATTCAATCTGCTCTACGAGCTGAAAAAGAAGGTGGAGGAATGATAAAACGGCTTTTCGCCTGCCCCGAGTGCAACAACCGAATGACGCAGACGCAGGCTGTGCTCGGGTGGTTTTATCTGCCGCTGCATTTCGCTCTGCTGCCGATGTTTATCGGGATGTTTGTCTACTTCGCACGCGTCAGCCTCTCGGGCGTAGCGGTGAACAAGATTTACTTCGGCTTTGGCATCGTCTTCGTGCTGGCTGTTATGGGAAGCTGGCTGCGCCGCAATTTTGATATACTGCTCGACGCCCCCGGCCGCTTCGCTCTGTGCCTTGCCATAGGCTTTGCGGCGGACTACGCGCTGTCCATTGCGGTGCAGCTTGTCCTTATGCTTGCGCTCGGCGCTGCGGAAAACCCCAACAACGCGGAGCTGGCTGAGCTGGCCGGCGCGGATTTCAGCGCGATGATGGGCATAAGCATTTTTCTCGCTCCCTTAGTGGAGGAAACGCTTTTCCGCGGCGTGGTGTTCGGCACAATACGTCGAAAAAGCCGGGTCGCGGCCTATGTGGTGTCCGCGCTGCTCTTCGCCCTGCTGCACGTGTGGCAGTATGTGCTTATCGAAGGCGACGCGCGGCTTTTCATCTATATGCTGCAATACCTGCCGGTGTCCCTTGTGCTGGCCTGGCAATATGAGCGCAGCGGCAGCATATGGACGCCTATTGCCTTTCACACGCTGTTTAACGCGTTGTCGTTTTACATGCTTACGGGCTTCTAAGCGGGAAGGAGGAACAAAACAATGACGCTGAAGGAAGATGTGCTGCGCCGCCTTCGCGGCGCGGACGCGCCCGTATCCGGTCAGGAGCTGGCACAGGAGCTGGGCGTGTCGCGCAACGCCGTATGGAAGGCCGTGCAGGCTCTGAGGCAGTCCGGATATGAGATAGGCTCCGCCACGAACCGCGGCTACAGCCTGCTGCACGACAGCGACGCGCTAAGCGCCAGCGTGATTGCAGATTTGCTTGAGGACAAGAGCCTTACCGTACACGTGCTTGAAACGGTGGACTCCACCAGTAATGAGTGCCGGCGCCTGCTCGCCGCGGGAGAGGGACGCTGTCTTGTGCTCGCGCGGCAGCAATCCGGCGGGCGCGGGAGGAACGGCAAATCCTTCTTTTCGCCTCCGGACGCAGGCCTTTACATGAGCGCGGCGCTGCGGCTGGGCATGCCGCACATCGACGCGGTGGGCATAACGACCTATGCCGCGGTGTGCGTTGCCGGCGCGATACGGGACGTCACGGGGCTTGAGAGCGGCGTGAAGTGGGTAAACGACGTCTACTACCGCGGCAAAAAGGTCTGCGGCATACTCACAGAGGCTGTCAGCTCCTTTGAGGACGGACAGGCCCTGTCCGCCGTTGTCGGTATCGGCGTTAACCTGCACCCGAGCGCGGTGCCCGCCGGGCTGGAGAACATCATCGGCTTTTTAGACTGCGGGGCAGTAAAAAACGAGCTGGCCGCGGAAATAATAAACCGTCTTGAGCGCTATGACCCGCGCGACCGCTCGTACATCAACGAATACAGGTCCCTGTCTGTTGTGCTCTCGCGCCGGATAAGCTACGTCAGCGCCGGCGTGACGCATTACGGCACCGCCGTGGACATAGACGAGCGCGGCGGCCTGGTGGTGGACACCGACGGCGGAGAGCGCGTAACCCTTAGCAGCGGGGAGATTTCCCTGACAGGCATAGAGGGAATAAAGTAGACATGGCAAAGGCGCTTCCCTGAGGAAAGCGCCTTTTTCGAGACTGTTTATCTCAACTAAAGACAAATATGTTTTATTCTTCTCCGGAGCCTTGCGGAAGCTGAATAGGGCCATGCCGACTTTCGTATTCAGCGATGTATTCAGACAGCGCATGTTCTATCTGCATGTTTACCGCCCTGCGCTCAACGAATGCCAAATAACGGACCTTTTCATAAATTTCCTCTGGTAAGCACAGCATGGCAGGTCTTTTTTTCGGTCGCCATATAAAAATGCCTCCTGATTTCAGAGTGATTTCATTATGCCTTGAATGAAAGGAAACGTCAATCAAACTTTACGGCTCGGCATCGAGCGCAGCGGCGATGCGGTATAGAGCTACCATAGACACGGGATAGCTCGATACAGATTTAATATGACTTATAGTGGAGCAACTTAACTCGCTCTTTTCCGCAAGCTCCTCCTGGCTTAACCCTTTCTTCTTGCGGAAAAATTGTATGCAAAAGCCCATATTCTTCTAATAAGAATTAATTTGAATTAGAAAGAGGGCAACTTATGATGATCGGGCAGCAGCTCCGCTGGCATACCTGCTGCTTTACGGGGCACAGGCCGGAAAAGCTGGGGCAGGAGGAAAGGGAAATCAGGGCTCTGCTGGTGACAGAAATTCTGAGGGCCATAAATGGACGAATATGTTAGCTTTATTTCCGGCATGGCGCGTGGTGCGGATATCTGGGCAGCGGAGGTGACCGCTGCGCGGCGCGGGCGGTGTATTCCGCGATAACCCTGCAGGACAACGCGAAGGTGCTTTTGCAGGCGCTGGCGATGGGCTCGGAAACTCACTACATCAGCCGAGAGGAGGCAGAGGCGGGAACGTATCAGCAGTTTTGCAAATTAGGGCTGGCAAAGAAGCTGGTTTACGCAACGCGGCGGGCGACATTTCTCACGCCGTTTATTATGTTCGCAATCTACGGAATTATTGCGGGAATAGGTCTGGGGCTATCTACACCTTCCTTATTCTCACGCCGATAGTTATGCAGGCGGCCAAGGAAACCGGAATGAACCCGGCGCTGGTGGCGACCTCCCCGGGCAGCTCGCCTTTTTCGCTCCGGGGCGGGCTGTTGCTCTCCACGCCGGACAGCGACAAGGAGAGCAACAGGATATTTATGGCGCTTATCGCAATCACGGTGGCACTCACGCTGCTGTGGCTGCTGACGGTAGCGGTCGGAATAGTCAACTACTGAAAACGCAAAATGCAGAAAAGGCCGCCCCAAAGGGCGAACTCTTCCGTGCGGCTTGACAATCGGGGGCGCAGGATATAAAATATATGAACTATGCTGAATTTTTTGATGGGGGAGGGTCCCTCGTCGAAGGGAGAAATATTATGGCAAAAGACAAAAAGGTTGAGCAGATTACCGACATGGAGCAGGACTTCGCGCAGTGGTTTACGGACGTGTGCGTCAAGGCTGAGCTGGTGGACTACTCCAGCGTGAAGGGACTTTTTATCCTGCGGCCCTACGGCTACGCGATTTGGGAAAACATTATGGCTTGGCTTGACCGCCGCTTCAAGGAGACGGGGCACGAGAACGTGTCCATGCCGCTTCTTATCCCCGAGAGCCTGCTGCAAAAGGAAAAAGACCACGTGGAGGGCTTTGCGCCCGAATGCGCGTGGGTCACCACCGGCGGCAGCGAGCCCCTGCCCGAGCGGCTGTGCATACGGCCCACCAGCGAGACGCTGTTTTGCGACCACTGGAGCCGCGTATGCCACTCCTGGCGCGACCTGCCGATGAAATACAACCAGTGGTGCTCCGTGCTGCGCTGGGAAAAGACCACGCGGCCCTTCCTGCGCGGACGCGAGTTCCTCTGGCAGGAGGGACACACGATTCACGCCACGGCTGAGGAGGCCATCGCCGAAACCGAGCAGATGCTCGAGGTATACGCCGAGTGCTGCGAAAAGCTTCTGGCAATGCCGGTTGTGCGCGGGGAGAAAACCGAGAAGGAGAAATTCGCCGGTGCGGAGCGCACCTACACCGTGGAGTGCATGATGCACGACCGCAAGGCGCTGCAGAGCGGCACCAGCCACTATTTCGGCGACGGTTTTGCCAAAGCCTTCGGCATAAGCTTTGCCGATAAAAACAACAACCAGTGCGCGCCCCATGAGACGAGCTGGGGCATGTCCACGCGCGTGATAGGCGGGCTTATCATGACGCACGGCGACAACAACGGACTTGTCCTGCCGCCGGAGGTGGCGCCGGTGCAGGTTATAGTTGTGCCCGTGGCGCAGCACAAGCCGGGCGTTATTGAGAAGGCTCAGGAGCTTTATGAGGCGCTCAAGGACGCGGGCGTACGCGCAAGAATTGACGTGAGTGACAACAGTATGGGCTGGAAGTGCGCGCAGTATGAGATGAAGGGCGTTCCTCTGCGGGTGGAGATAGGACCGCGCGACATTGAAAATGGCGTTTGTGTTGCGGTGCGGCGCGACAATTTTGAGAAGGTAACCGTATCTATTGCAGAGCTGACCGCGCGAGTGCCGGAGCTGCTGGGCGCGGTGCAGCAGGGGCTGTACGACAAGGCCAGGCGCAACCTTGACGAGCACCTTTTCCCCGCTTTTTCGCTCGATGAGGCGAAAGCGGTGCAGGAGGAGCACGGCGGTTTTGTTAAGACCATGTGGTGCGGCGAGCCGGAGTGCGAGCTGGCCATGAAGGAAAAGGCCGGTATGACCAGCCGGTGCATTCCCTTTGAGCAGGAACGTTTGTCCGATGTCTGCCCCGTCTGCGGCAGGCCGGCCAGGCACATGGTTTACTGGGGAGTGGCGTACTGAGAAATCAAATAAGAAGTCCGGCCCTTATAAGGGGCCGGACTTTCGCGCATGTCGAAAAAGTGACGAAGCCACTTTTTCGAGAGAGAGATTCGCTGCGCTCTGCGCCTTTGTTGCCTGCCGAAAGCGGCAGGCAAGCCGACGCTCGCTCCGCGCAAAGTGTTTTTTCCGACGTACACGCCGCCGGAAAAAACGATTTAACTTTTTTTGCTCCTGCGGGCGCGAAACTCTACTCTGTCTTAAGAAACTGTAAGCGGCAAAGCCGCTAACAGTTTCTTAATGCGAGACTTTTTCGACAGACTGAGAAGTCCGGCCCTTATAAGGGGCCGGACTTCCGGATTTATGCTATTTTTCCAAAAACAACTGCTCTTACTGGAGGAGCTGGAGAACGCCCTGCGGGACCTGGTTGGCCTGAGCCAGCATGGCCTGCGCGCTCTGGATGAGGATGTTGTTCTTGGTGTATGCCATCATCTCCTCTGCCACGTCTACGTCGCGAATCGTGGACTCGGCGTCCTGGATGTTCTCGGTCATGACGGACAGGTTGTTGATGGTGTGGTCCAGACGGTTCTGGGTCGCGCCCAGGGTACCGCGGACGTCGGAAACCTTGTTGATGGCAGCCTTAATCTTGTCGGTCGCGGCCTGAGCGGCTTCCTCGGTGGAGATGTCAAGCTTACCAATGCCCA